>CAXBEC010000231.1:0-5493 GCA_963974145.1 uncultured Alphaproteobacteria bacterium
ATACGCCACGGCCCGGTCAGGGCATCGGCATAGGCCAGCCGGATATAGCTGCCCTTGTGGTCGGCAAAATACAGGTAGTACCGGCCCAGCGGGTCCGCCACCCAGTCCGGCACCCGGATCAGCGACGGCCCCTGGATGTTCACCCCGATCGAGGGATGGTTCTCCGGCGTAATAATCGGGCGGTCGAGCAATCTTGCGGCACGCGGCATGGGAGCAATCCAGTGGTTAGTAATTTACAGTTTTCGGGGCCATTTGGCCTGCGCGTGTTGGTAATCAGCGTTGCAAAGCCCCTCGCCCCCAGACAAGGAGACGAGGGTTATTACCCGCAGTCATAGCTGAACGGTATCAGGTCAACGGTGCGACCGAGAGGCGGCCCTCGACTCCGAACTTCTTGATCAGGTCACCGATGAAGCCGGATTTCTTCAACTCCTCGACATAGTCGCGCAGGAATTTAGCCGCCGCGTCATTACCCTTGTTGCAGCCAACCGCCTGTTGTACGGCGCTGAACTGGCCCTCAAGGATCCTCGCACCAGGCATTTTTTCGACATCTTCAACCAGGCGCGGACGCAAACCGGCGAGCACTTCGAGCTTCTGCTCGACGAACTGATTGAACGAGCCATCCAGCCCTTCAGTCGGCATCAGGGTCGCATGCTTGATGTTGTTTTCCAGCCACAGACCGTACGCGCTGCGTCCGGACACGGAAATGCGGTTACCTTCCTTGTCGACATCGGCGATGGTCTGGATCGGCGAGCCCGGGGGGACCATGTAGGTCGACTGGATTTCGGCATAGGCGGCGGTGAAATCCATCTTCATCGCGCGCTGCGGCTCCGCGCCGATATTGCCAATATCCCATTTGCCGGTGCCGGCGTCGTCGGATACTTCACCGGGCGTATTATAGGGCAGAAGTTGCAATTTCACGCCGAGCTTGTCGGCAATGGCCTGCGCTACAGAGGCGGATACGCCTACGGGCAGACCGTCTGCGGTCTTGCTGGTGACGAGCAGGAAGTTGGACATGTTGATCGCGGCGCGGAGTGTACCGGTGGGCGCGAGCTGGGCAACGACGTCTGAAGTCATAAGAAATATATCCCTGTATCTGTTGTTGGATTTACGAGCGCGAATTGATCGTTACTGAATGGATGCCTTGATCATGTCCGCGCCCTTTTCGGCAATCATCAGGGTCGCGGCGTTGGTGTTGGCGGAAACCATGCGCGGCATGACCGATGCATCGATGACGCGAATACCGGGCAGGCCATGCATTTTGAGCTGCGGGTCGACCACCGCCATATCGTCGCTGCCCATCTTGCAGGTACCGATCGGATGGTAGACGGTCGCGCCGCTGTTGCGGACGTAGTCCAGGATCTCGTCGTCGCTCTGCACATCGGCGCCGGGGAAGAATTCGCTGTCGACATACCTGGCGAGCGCCGGCTGCTGGAAGATACGCCGCACCATCTTGGCCGCCTCCACCGCCGTGTCGCGGTCGATCTGTTCGCCCAGGTAATTCGGGCGGATGCTGGGCTGGACCAACGGGTCTTTCGACACACAATGCAATGAGCCGGTGCTGGCCGGGCGGTGCTGCCAGAAGCCGCAGGTCATGCCGGGAAAATCATTGAGCACGCCGATCAGCCCGTCGACATAGCTGGCGGGCGCGAAAGTGAACTGCACGTCCGGATTGTCGACGCCGGGCATCACCTTGACCGAGGCGCTGGCATTGCCCGGCGCGGCGGTCAGCATGCCCTTTCGGGTCAGCGCATATTTGGCGATCTCCAAACCGAGACGGATGCCGCGCGACTTTTCGTTATAGGTGCCCATGCCCTTTACCCGGAACGACATGCGGGCAAGGTAGTGGTCCTGCAGGTTCTCGCCAATGCCCGGCAGGTGGTGCACCACGTCGATACCCAGCGCCTTCAACCGGTCGCCATCGCCGATGCCGGACAGTTCCAGCACCTGCGGCGAACCGATCGAGCCGGAGGATAACAAAACCTCGCGCCCCGCCTTCGCACGCTTCGTCTGGCCGCCCTGTTCGTATTCGACGCCGGTGACACAGCCATCCTCGACGACGATGCGGCGGGTCATCGCTTCGGTTTCGACGCGCAGGTTCGGGCGGCCGCGGGCGAGTTTCAGATAGGTCTGCGCCGTGCTCTGGCGGCGGCCGTTCAGGATCGCGTGCTGGAAGTAACCGGCGCCTTCCTGCGCCACGCCGTTATAGTCGCTGTTACGCTTGATCCCGGCTTCGACGCAGGCCTCGATGAAGCTGTCGGTCAGCGGATGCTTTTCCACGGGTTCGCGCACATTGATCGGCCCGCCCCTGCCGCGCACCGCCGGGTCGCCGACCTGTGAATTCTCGAACTTCCTGAAATAATCCGCGATGTCGTCAAACGCCCAGCCACGCGCGCCGAGCTGCGCCCAGCCATTGTAATCGTCGGGCTGGCCGCGCACGATCAGGTGCCCGTTGATCGAGGACGAACCGCCCAGCACCTTGCCGCGCGGCCAGTGGATCGCCCGGTTGCCCCAGCCATCCTCTTTCTCGGTGCTGAAGCACCAGTTGACCTTCTTGTCATACAGCGTCTTGAAGAAACCGGCGGGAATGTGGATGAACGGGTTGGTGTCCTTTGGTCCGGCTTCAAGCAGCAACACCTTCAGCTTTGGGTTCTCGGTCAGCCGGTTGGCCAGCACGCAGCCTGCCGAACCTGCGCCGACAATGACAAAGTCGAATTCATCCATATCCCGTTTCCCCGCCTTAGTCTTTTGCACTGACCCCGTGTGCGATTGGCACAAATGAACGCCACGGGTGCGGCGCTGTCAATCCGGATTGCCCGAACGGAACCGGTTCAGCCGGCGAAATAATCCGGCAGGGCGCGGCGCAGGTTGCCTTCGATCCGGTCCCGGACCGACACGCCGGCCGGTGGCCGTTCGAAGGCCCGGCCGGTCACCTGCTCATACAGACGGATATAGCGTGCGCTGAAATCCTGCAGTGTTTCATCGGGGATCTCGGGGATCGGATCGTTATACGGATCGCAGCGGGCGTTGATCCACAACCGCAGGAACTCCTTGTCCAGGCTGTCCGGTTCCTTGCCGGCGGCCAAACGGGGTTCATAGCTGTCGGCGATCCAGTAGCGGCTGGAATCCGGCGTATGCACCTCATCCGCCAGGGTGATCGTTCCGTCCTCATCGACGCCGAATTCGTATTTGGTATCGACCAGGATCAGCCCGTGGCGCGCGGCAATTTCCTGCCCCCGTGCGAAGACGGCAAAGCTGCGCGCACACAGTTCCTCCCACTGCGCCGGGGTGACGATACCGTTGGCCAGCAATTCATCGGCGGTCGTCGCCACGTCATGCACGTCGCCCATACCCTTCGTCGACGGCGTGATGATGGTTTCCGCCAGCGGTTGGTTCTTCATCATGCCGTCCGGCAACGTATGGCCATACATCGTGCGCGCGCCGCGTTCATACATCGGCCAGATGCTGGTGCTGGTGGAACCTGTCAGATAGGCCCGCACCACCATCTCCACCCGCAGCATGGTCAGCTTTCGGCCGATGATGACGTTGGGGTCCGGATATTCGAGCACATGGTTGGGGCACAGGTCCCGCGTCTGTTCGAACCAGAACTGCGCCGTCTGGTTCAGCACCTGCCCCTTGTAGGGCACCGCCGCCAGCACCAGGTCAAAGGCCGATTGCCGGTCGGTCGCGATCATTACCCGCCGCCCATCCGGCAGGTCATAGGAATCGCGTACCTTGCCGCGCTCAAAATTCGGCAGTTGCGGAAATTCCGCGTCGGTCAGCCGGTTGCGCAGCGCAGTTTCGAAATCCGGATCGATCACGCGCCGACCTTCTGGCGGTAGAACGCGCCGATTGCCTCGATCGCGTCACGTGCCTCGGGCAGCATATCGCCGAAACCGTGCCAGCCATGGATCATTTCGTCCCAGGCTTCGTAAATGACATCGACACCGGCTTCCTTCGCCCGTTCCGCAAACAGACGACTGTCATCCAGCAGGGTTTCCGCATCACCGACATGGATCACCATCGGTGCCAGCCCGGACAGATCACCGTAAAGCGGCGACGCCAGTGGCGTCTTCGGATCGGCTCCATCCAGATACAGACCCGCCATCCGGTCGAGATACGCCTTGCTGATTACCGGGTCGGCAGCCGCCCGGGATACGAATGTTTCGCTACTCTGGGTCAGGTCGGTCCAGGCGCTCATCGGCGCCGCCATCGCGGGCTGGGGCAACCCGGCCTCTTTCAGTTTCAACAGCAGGGACAGTGTCAACCCGCCGCCGGCGGAGATACCGCCAACGCCGATTTTCGCGGCATCGATCCCCTGATCAAGCAGCCAACGATAGGCCGACAGCGCATCATCAACCGCCGCCGGGAACGGGTTTTCAGGCGCCAGCCGGTAATCGATCGAGAATACCCGTGCGCCGCAGGCTGCCGAAAACCGGGCAGATGTCGCCCGGGATGCGGCCGCAGAACCGCGGTAATAGCCGCCACCATGGAAGAACAGAAAGACCCGATCCGCCCCTGCGCCCGGCGCATCGACCCATTCACCCGGCACGCCATTGGCGCTCAGCTGTTCATGGGTCGTTCCATCCAACAACGGCACAGAGCTGCGAACTTCCGAATCGGCGCGTAATTCCTCAAGCGTCTTTTCCGGCGCATAGCCGTTGGCCCGTCTGGCCGCGATTACCTTCTGCAGTTCGGCACTCGCCATGTCGCAATCTCCCCTCAGTCTGTCGGCATGCTTCTCGAGCAGCGTTCCCTATCCTTAATCCGCCGCGTGCGTTCGGGCAACGGGGGATCAGCTTCCCGGTACGTTGATGACCCGGCCGAGCCCTTCCGGTCGCGGCAGGGTCGAATGGGCATCACGGACAGCCTTAATCCGCGCCAGCATTTCGGGCGCCATGGGCGCTACGCGGCGAGTGGCCATATCCACATGCAAATCGAGGAATTCAGCCGTGGCCGACAGATAGCCCTCCGTCGCATGGTACATTTCCACCCAGTAATGCACCCGCTTCGCATCGCAGGCGATGATCCGGCCACTGAAGCGCAGCGGATCGCCTTCCTTTACCTCGCGCCGATACGAAATATGGACATCACCGACGAATGTCGCACTGTTGGTGCGCTCTTTGTATTCCCGCGATAATCCCACATAGGTCCCCAGCGCATCCGCGGCGGTATCGAAAGCGCGCAGGTAGTTCGCCACGTTCATATGGCCGTTATGATCAATCCATTCAGGAATGACGACACTGCCGGGCAATTCATAGGGAGTGGGAATTTCGGACTGATTTTTCACGGGAACACTCGCGGTTTCATGAATGGGAACGCACGCCAGAGGAAACCTGGCGGTCGGCGAGCCCTTTCCTAGAAACCGGCGCCTGAAATAGCAAGCGCCTGATCCGGTTACAGGTGTATCAGTTTGGCGTAAATGGCAACGATGCGGCAGCGAGGATAGGGCCCGCATCGCGTTTCTGGATCAGGACCGCACAGCCGCCATTGCCC
>CAXBEC010000232.1:0-5483 GCA_963974145.1 uncultured Alphaproteobacteria bacterium
ACGGTCGACATTCCCCTGAGCGTGTTGTCCAACCACACGCCGATGACGCTACCCGTGCATGTCGTGCACGGGCGGCGTGACGGGCCCACCATATTTGTCAGTGCGGCGGTGCACGGCGATGAGATCATCGGTGTCGAAATCGTGCGCCGGCTCATGCGCGCGCCGGCAATGCGGCGGGTGGCGGGTACGGTGCTGCTGATTCCCATCGTCAACGCCTTCGGCTTCATCAGCCACAGCCGCTATCTTCCCGATCGCCGCGATCTCAACCGGTCGTTTCCGGGCAGCGCCAAGGGGTCACTTGCCAGTCAGCTGGCCTATCGGTTTCTGAACGATGTGGTCAGGCATTGCGACTATGGCATCGACCTGCATTCTGCAGCCGTGAACCGGGTCAACCTGCCGCAGATCCGTGTCAGTTCGGGCGACGCAAAGGCGCTTGAACTTGCCCATGTCTTCAGCGCCCCGGTGATCCTGAAATCGCCGCTGCGGGACGGGTCACTGCGCGACGCGGCCAGCAAGGCAGGGGTGCCGATGCTGCTATACGAAGCCGGCGAGGGGTTGCGGTTTGACGAATTCGCGATCCGGGTCGGGGTCAAGGGGGTGCTCATGGTGATGAAACACCTGGGCATGACGGGGTCGAGGAAAATTGCCGCCAGCGCCAGCAAGACACCCGTCGCGACGAAGAGTTCCTGGCTGCGGGCGCCGGAAGGCGGCGTCCTGCGCGCGACCCGCACCGTGGGCGATATCGTCAGGAAGGACGAGGTTCTTGGTGTGGTTTCCGATCCGTTTGGCGAGGAGGAATCGGAAATCCGCGCCGCGATTCCCGGCCTGATCATCGGCCGCACCAACCTGCCTGTGGTCAATCAGGGCGATGCGCTGTTCCATGTGGCGGAACTGCCCAAGGCGGCAGGGCCCGGCGCGGCGCTCGACAAGATCGAAGAGGAAATCGGCGGCGACCCGATGTTCGACGAGGACGAAATCATCTAGCTGATCCGGCTGCCCGGTTTAAACGCCGAGGTACCGGGTCCTGATTTCCGGATTGCCGGTCAGGGCGGCGCTGTCACCCGACCAGACGGTGCGGCCCTTTTCCATGACGTAGTGCCAGTCGCCGATACGGGTCAGCGCGTCCAGGTTCTTGTCGATCAGCAGGATCGCAAGCCCTTCGGCCTTGAGCATTTCCAGGCAGCGCCAGATCTCGCCGCGGACCAGCGGCGCCAGCCCTTCGGTCGCCTCGTCCAGGATAAGCAGTTCCGGGTTGGTCATCAGCGCCCGGCCAATCGCGAGCATCTGCTGTTCGCCGCCGGACAGCGAATCCCCCCGGTTATCCTGGCGCGCCGCCAGCGACGGAAACATCTCGAAGACCCGGTCCACCGTCCAGGGCCGCATGGCATTGCGCCGGTTCGCGGCGGTCGCGACAAGGTTTTCATAGGCGGACAGATTCGGGAAAATCTGCCGGCCTTCGGGCCCAAGGCCGATGCCATGCTGCGCGATCCTGTGGCTCGGCAGGCCCCGCAGGGCCAGTTTCCGGAATCGGATGCTGCCGCCACGCGGCGGCTTTAACCCCATGATCGCGTTCACGGTCGTCGTCTTGCCCATCCCGTTGCGGCCCAGCAGGGTGACAACCTGACCCGGTTTCACTTTCAGGTTCACGCCGAACAGCACCTGGCTTTCGCCGTAAAATGTCTTGATGCCCGCGACTTCCAGCATCACGAATCCTCGCCCAGATAGGCGCGGCGCACTTCGGCGTCGCCGCGGATGGCATCGGGCGTGCCGGTGGCGATACAGGCGCCGTTGACCAGCACGGATATCCGGTCGGCCAGCGCGAAGACCGTGTCCATGTCATGTTCGACCAGCAGGATCGCGACCGTGCCCTTCAATGTCTGCAACAGGGCGACCATGCGCTCGGTCTCATCGACGCCCATGCCGGCGGCCGGTTCGTCGAGCAGCAGCAGCGACGGTTCGGTCGCCAGCGCCATTGCCAGTTCGAGCTGCCGCTGTTCGCCATGCGCCAGGTTGCCGGCCAGCCCGTCGCGGCGGTTGCCCAGCCCGACCCGCTGCAGCATCGCGGCGGCGGGGTTGCGCAGCGCCGGGTCGACCCGCGCGTCGCGCCAGAAGCGGAAGCTGTGACCCGCATGCGCCTGCACCGCCAGCGCGACATTGTCCTCCACGGTCAATCCCGAAAAGATGCTGGTGATCTGGAACGACCGCGCCAGCCCGCGCCGCGACCGCTGGGCGGCGTCCAGCCGGGTGATGTTGCGGCCCTTGAAACGGATCGTACCGGCATCCGGGCGCAGTTCACCGGCCAGCTGCGCGATGAAGGTGGTCTTGCCCGCGCCGTTCGGGCCGATTACCGCATGAACCTCGCCCGGCAGGATATCGAGCGACAGGTGGTCCGTCGCGACCAGCCCGCCGAAGCGCTTGACCAGGGAGTCGACCCTCAGCAGCGGCTCAGTCATCGGACCGGTTCCCCCGTCCCAGCAGCCCGTCGATCCCGCCACGCGCGAACAGCACCACCAGGATCAGGAACGGGCCGAAGACGATCTGCCAGTGTTCGGTCCAGTCGGACAGGAATTCCTCCAGCAGCAGGAAGGCGATGGCGCCGAAGATCGGGCCGAACACCGACCCCATGCCGCCGAGCACGACCATGAAAATCAGCTCGCCCGAACGCGTCCAGTGCATCATGTCGGGGTTGACGAAATTGGTGAAATTGCCCAGCAGAAGCCCCGCCAGCCCGCAGATCGTACCGGCGATGACGAAGGCCGTCAGCTTGTAACGGTCGACGGGGAACCCCAGCGCCCGCATGCGCGCCTCGTTGAACTTGGTGGCGCGTATCACCAGGCCGAAGCGCGAATTGACCAGCCGCGCCATGACCAGCACCGTCAGCAGCAGGAAGCCGAAGACGACGTAATACAGGGTGATGTGATCTTCCAGATCGATCAGCCCGGCGAATTCGCTGCGGGTGTAGATGACCAGCCCGTCATCGGCGCCGTACTCGTCCAGGCTGAGGCCGAGGAAATACATCATCTGCGCCAGCGCCATCGTGATCATGATGAAATAGACGCCCTTGGTGCGCAGCGCGATCGCGCCGAATACAAGGGCGACGGCCGCCGACACCGCAAGGCCGATGGGCCACTGGATGAACCCGTCGAAAATATCGTAATAGGCGCAGATCCCGACCGCATAGCCGCCGATGCCGATATAGACCGCATGGCCGAAGCTGAACATATTGCCGTAGCCGAGGATCAGGTTCAGGCTGATCGCGGCGATGGCAAGGATCATCGCCCGCGCCACAACGCCGATATAGAACGGCGCGCCGCCCAGCAGCAGCGGCAGCAGCGCCAGGCCCAGCAGCATGAGTACCGTGACAATTGTCCGCCGGTTCAGCCCCATCAGCGGCGCCCCTGCGGCGGGAACAGCCCCTGCGGGCGGAAGAACAGCACCACCGCCATCAATATGTAGATCGCCATGGCGGACAGGGCGGGCGCCGCCGTTTCCGCCGCGTTGACGGACATCACCGTACCCAGCAGCAGGTCCAGGAAGGACCGGCCCATCGTGTCGATCAGCCCGACGAGCAGCGCCGCAATGAAGGCGCCGCGGATGGACCCGATCCCGCCGACCACGATAACCACGAAGGCCGGGATCAGGATGCTTTCCCCCATGCCGATATTGGCCTGCACGATCGGCGCCGCCATCATCCCCGCCAGCCCGGCCAGCGCCGCGCCCAGCCCGAAGATCAGCGTGAACAGCAGCCCGATATTGACGCCCAGCGCCCCGGCCATGGTCCGGTTGGAGGCGCCGGCGCGGATCAGCATGCCGGTGCGGGTCTTCACGACCAGCCAGTACAGCGCGATGGCCACGGCCAGCCCCACCCCGATGACCAGCAGCCGGTAGGTCGGATAGGGCACGCCGGGCAGGATTTCCACGCTGCCGTCCAGCCAGTCGGGCAGGGGGATGGCCATGCCTTCCGGTCCCCAGATGATGCGGCACAGTTCGTTGAAGAACAGGATCAGCCCGAACGTCGCCAGCACCTGATCCAGATGGTCGCGGCTATACAGGGTGCGCAGCGCCACCAGTTCGACCAGGATCCCCACAACCAGCACCGCCGGCAGCGCCAGCAGCACGCCGAGCAGGAAAGACCCGGTCCAGTCCGTGAAACTGGCGCAGAGCAGCGCGCCGATCATATAGAGCGAACCATGCGCCAGGTTGACCATGTCCATGATCCCGAACACCAGCGTCAGCCCGGCGGCCATCAGGAACAGCACCACGCCGAGCTGAAAGCCGTTCAGGGACTGCTCCAGCAATAAGGTCCAGGTCATCGCATAATTCGCCTCCCGCCCGAAAGCGGGAGGCCGTTATCCTACATCTTGCAGTCTTTGGCGTAGGGGTCCTGATGGTCCTTGTAGACCACGTCGCGGGTCGCGGTCGTCCAGTTGCCATCGGTGTCCGACACCACTTCGCGCAGATAGAAATTCTGGATCGGGAAGTGGTTGTTGCCGAATTTGAACGGCCCCCGCACCGACGGGAAATCCGCCTTCGCCATGGCCGCGCGCATGCCGTCCTTGTTGCCCAGGTCGCCATTGACCGCTTCCACCGCGCTCTTGATCAGGAACATCGCGTCATAGCTCTGCGCCGCGTAGAAGGACGGGTAACGACCGTATTTCTTGCGGAAACCGTCGACGAATTTCCTGTTCTGCGGCATGTCCAGGTCCGGCGCCCAGAACTGCGTCATGAAGCTGCCCATGACGCCTTCCAGCTTGCCTTCCTGGAACAGCGGCAGGCTCAGCGAATCCACCGTGAACACGGAATAGAGCGGAATCTGCCCGTTCAGCCCGGCCTGCTGGTACTGCTTCATGAAGGCGCCCCCGGCCTTGCCCGGATAGAAGATGAACACGCCGTCGGCCTTCGAGGCCCGCGCCTTGGCCAGTTCGGCGGAGAAATCGAGCTGGCCCGGCCATTTGGTCAGATCCTTGCCGACGACCTTGCCCTTGAAGCTGCGCTCCACGCCGGCGACCATGTTCTTGCCGGCCGCATAGTTCGGCGCAATCACGTAGAGCGACTTGACGCCGCGCTGGTTCAGCACCTCGCCCATGGCCATCGGTGTCTGGTCGTTCTGCCAGGAGGTCGCGAAGAAGTTTTCATGGCACTGCTTGCCCGCCAGCTGCGAGGGGCCGGCATTGGCGCTGATCAGGAACTTGCCCGCGCCCAGTACTGACTTCTGCGAGGCCAGCAGCACGTTCGACCAGATATAGCCGGCGACGAAATCGACATCGTCCTTCTGCACCAGCTTGTCGGTCTTCTGCTTGCCGATTTCCGGCTTGAAGCCGTCGTCTTCATAAATAACCTCGACATCCAGCTCGCCCATCTTGCCGCCGATATCCTCCAGCGCCAGGTTGAACGCGTCCTGCATGTCCTTGCCGATCACGCCGGCGGGCGTGGTCAAGGTCGTCACGAAGCCGATCTTCACCGATGCCGCCTGCACCGGCAGC
>CAXBEC010000233.1:0-5483 GCA_963974145.1 uncultured Alphaproteobacteria bacterium
AAAAAAGGGGCGGGCATGTTTGTTCTGACTAAGCTGCATATTCGGGGACGTCTGATCGCGGGGTTTGCGTCCATGTGCGGCATATTGATTATTGCCGTTTGCCTGACTCTCTGGAACGTCAGATCGGTCGAGCACAATATCCTGGAAATTGAGCACGTCCAGCTACCCACAGCGAACACCAGCATGACGATTGTCACGGATATCTATGCATCCCTTGCAGCGTTGAGCGGCTGGGTCCTGACCGCAAACCCTGCCTACAAAACAGAACGCGCCGCGCTGTGGCAAAGCATTGAGCAGCGTCGTGACATCATTGACGAACTTTCGAAGGACTGGGCCAATACGAAGGAGGTCGAAGCCTGGGGGGAATTCAACACTATCCTCGGCGCGTTTAAAACCGCGCAGCAGGCGGCCGAAGATATTGCACATACACCCGGCCAGTTTCCCGCGACCAGGATATTCGTCGAGGAAGCCTCCTGGATGTCACAGCAGATGGCTTCCTCAGCCAGCATGATGATCGAGCTTGAAAGCGGCATGGCAGGCACACCGGAAAGAAAGCGAATCCTGAGCACCCTGTCGGACCTGCGCAGCACCCTGAATGTCAGTATGTCCAATCTTCTGGCCTATCTCTTGACCGGCAGCGAGGATTCCAGGCTCGAATTTGAAGATGTCTGGATGGCGAATGAACGCCGCCTGACCGAACTTCAGGCGCAATCGAGCCTGCTCAGCGAAGAACAGCGCATGGGGCTGGAATCATACAGTCAAAGCCGTGCGGATTTTGCCCCCCTCCCCGCAAAGATGATCGAGATCCGGGAATCTGCCGGCTGGGACCGGTCAATTGAGATCATGCGGGAAGAGGCGGCCCCCAAAGCAGCCCTGCTGCTCGACATCCTGTCCGGCGAAGTGGCTGAAGACGGGTCCCGGCACGGCGGTATCGTCGATATCCAGAATAATGAGCTCCTGACCAATATTTACGAGACGGGGGGTGCCGTTACGGTCCTCTCGACCACAATGTGGCTGCTGCTGGTTGCCGGGTTTGCCATTTCTGCTGTCGTTATCGTCTTCCTGTCTCGCTCTATCATTACGCCGATCCAGGGAATGACCAGCGTCATGGAAAAGCTGGCCCATGGCGACCTGAAAGTCGAAATTCCCGCGCGCGGTCGCGAAGACGAAATTGGCCACATGGCGGAAGCCGTTCAGGTTTTCAAGGAAAACGCAATCGAGCGCGAGGAACTCGCCTTGCAGACAAAGGACGCGGAAGAACAGGCGCGGTCAGCTGAACTGGTCGCGCAGAAGGCAAAGGAAGAACAGCTGGCGCGTGACCGCAGGACCGAAGAAGAAAAAGCAAAGGAGCAGGAAAAGCTGGCGCAGGATGCAGAACAGCGGGCCCACCGCATCAGTGAACTCTGTGCCGCATTCGATCAGGCATCGACAAAGGTGCTTCAGGAAGTCGCCACAGCCGCCGACCAAATGCAGACATCGTCGGTTCAGATGGCCGCCACGGCAACCGAGACCAGTACCCAGGCCCGTGCGGTTTCAAGTGCCTCCGCCGACGCGTCCAGCAACGTTCAGACGGTCGCTGCGGCAACCGAAGAACTGAGCAGTTCCATCAGCGAAATCAGCCGCCAGGTCACCCGCTCTTCGACTATCACACAGCGGGCGGTAAACGAAGCCGGCCATACCAACGCCACAATGAAGGGTCTCGCAGAATCGTCTCAGAGCATTGGCGATGTGATCGAACTGATCAATGACATTGCCAGCCAGACCAATCTGCTGGCACTGAATGCAACGATCGAAGCAGCCCGCGCCGGCGAGGCAGGCAAAGGTTTTGCTGTCGTCGCATCGGAAGTGAAATCCCTTGCCGAGCAGACATCCAAGGCGACAGAGGAAATCGCCGCGCAAATCTCCAGGATGCAGGGAACGACAACAGATGCCGTTTCCGCGATCAGTGATATTGGCGAAACGATCAACGAGGTGAACGACATTGCATCGTCAATCGCGGCGGCCGTAGAAGAACAGGGCGCCGCAACAAGCGAAATCTCCCGCAATGTGCAGGAAGCCTCGGCGCGTACCAACGAGGTTTCCAGCAGCATCGAAACCGTAACCCAGGGTGCCCACGAATCAAGTCAGGTCGCTAATACGGTCAGGGAATCAGCCGTTCGTCTCGTCGCACAATCCGATACGCTGCGGGAAGAAGTCGATATCTTCCTGAAGGAAGTACGCGCCGTCTGACGCTTGTCAGGATACACACCCGAAAAATGCACGGTGCGGCTCTTGCCTCACCGTGTTTTTTTGTGGCAAGCGCCACCTTCTGATATCCAGGCAATGTCGCTACAATACGGCGTCTGAAGAAACGTCAGGAACATCATGCCGCAATCTGCCCTGGTAACACGTAACGGCCCCGTCATCAAAGTGACAGCCAGGCCGTCCAGAATCCACAACGCCGCCGATGACACGCCGGCAGAAACGGAGTCCTGATATGAGCGTCAAACCAGTAGGCGGCATGTTGCGGCGCTGGGCCGGGGCGATTGCTCTCACCCTGTGCCTGGCGCCCCCCCTTACGGGTTATGCCGCCAGGGATACGCTCGTCATCGGCATCAGTCAGTTCCCGCAAAATTTCAACCCAAACATCGAATCCATGCTGGCCAAGTCATACGTGCTGGCCATGACCCGGCGGCCGATTACCGTTTACAACCCGGACTGGAAGCTGATCTGCCTGCTGTGCACGGAACTGCCGACTTATGAGAACGGCCGGGCGAAGGATGAGAAAACAGCCGATGGCATGGATGGCATCGCGGTCACCTATTCTCTGCTGCCGCAGGCGGTCTGGGGCGACGGCACGCCGATCACAGTGAAGGACGTGCTGTTCACATGGAACGCCGGGCGGCATCCGAAAAGCGGCTTCGGCAATTCCGAACTGTTCGAACGCATCACGGCCATCGACGTTATTGACGACAAAACCTTCACCCTGCACGTCAACAAACGGACCTGCGATTTCGCCGGGATCAGCGGGCTGGAACTGCTGCCCGCGCATATCGAGGAAGCGAATTTCGCCGACCCGGTCGAATACCGCAAGCGCAGTGCCTATGAGACGGACACGACCAATCCGGGGTTGTGGTACGGTCCCTATCGGATCAGCGAGGTTTCCAGCGGGTCGCATATCGTGCTGGCACGGAATCCGAAATGGTGGGGCAAAAAGCCGGCGTTCGACCGCATCGTCGTCAAGGCGATCGAGAACACGGCGGCGCTGACCGCCAACCTGCTGTCCGGCGATATCGACTATATCGCGGGCGAGTTGGGGCTGACGGTCGATCAGGCGCTGCCCTTCGAAAATCGCGCCCGGGACAGGTTCGACTTCGTCTACAAGCCCGGGCTGGTCTACGAACATATCGACGTCAATCTCGACAACCCGGTCCTGGCCGATATCCGGATGCGCCAGGCGCTGCTGCACGCCATCGACCGGGAGGCGATTAACCGGCAGCTCTTCGCGGGGCACCAGCCGGTCGCCCATGGCCAGACCAATCCACTGGATACGGTCTATGATCCGGATGTGCCGAAATATGCCTATGACCCGAAACAGGCAAAGGCGCTGCTCGATGCCGCCGGCTGGTCCGTCATGCGCGGCGGTTTCCGCCACAACGACAAGGGCGAGAGGCTGCAACTGGAACTGATGACCACGGCGGGCAACAAGTCCCGCGAACTGGTCCAGCAGGTCATCCAGAGCCAGTTGAAACAGGTCGGCATCGACCTGCGGCTGCGCAACGAACCGGCGCGGGTATTTTTCGGCGACACGGTCAGCCAGCGCAAGTTCCCGGACATGGTCATGTATGCCTGGATATCGGCGCCGGAAAACATCCCGCGGACGACCCTGTATTCGACCCAGGTACCGACGAAGGAGAACAACTGGGCGGGCCAGAACTACCCCGGGTTCCGCAACAAGGAAATGGACACGGTCCTGGACTCGCTGGAAGTGGTCTGCGAGGACAAGGCGAACCGGCAGCTCTGGAAAGACATGCAGCGCCTCTATGCGCAGGAACTCCCGGCGCTGCCGCTCTATTTTCGCGCCAATCCCTATATCCTGCCGAAATGGCTAAAGGGGGTGACGCCGACCGGGCACCAGTTCACCAGCCCGCTCTGGATTGAAAACTGGACGGCCGAATAGCCTATGTTCCGCTTTATCGCCGGGCGCCTGCTTGAAAGCATCATCGTCCTGCTGGTCGTATCCTTCGCCGTTTACGGGTTGATCGGGCTGATGCCCGGCGACCCTATCGACATGATGGTACAGGGCGATCCGAACCTCACCGCCGCGGACGCGGCACGGCTGAAGGCGCTTTATGGCCTCGATCAGCCGATCACCACACGCTACGCGGCCTGGCTGGGCAATGCGGCCCAGGGTGATTTCGGCTATTCCCGCAATTACGGCCAGCCGGTGCTGGATGTTATCGGAAGTCGCTTCGGCAATACCGTTTTCCTGCTCGGTATCAGCCTCGTGCTGTCGCTCGCCATTGCAATCCCTGTCGGTATCTATGCGGCGCTGCGGCCCTATTCACCGCTCGACTATGCGGTCAACATGCTGTGCTTTGCCGGGATTTCGATACCCCCCTTCTGGCTGGCACTGCTGCTGATCATCCTGTTTTCGGTAACCCTGGGCTGGCTGCCGGCGGGCGGTATGGAAACGGTCGGCAGGACCGGTTTCATTGACCGGCTGGAGCACGCCTTGCTGCCTGTTGCGGCACTCACCATCGCCTCGGTCGGCGGCTTCACCCGTTTCATGCGCGCCAGCATGATCCAGACCCTGCGGCAGGATTACATCCGCACCGCCCGCGCCAAGGGCGTCAGCACCACCAGGATGGTCACAAGCCACGCCTTGCAAAATGCACTGCTGCCGCTGGTCACAGTCGTCGCACTCAGCTTCGGGCAGCTGTTTTCCGGCGCGCTGATCACCGAGACGATGTTCTCCTGGCTCGGCATGGGAAAGATGATCTACGACGCCATCCTGGGCAATGACTACAACCTGGCGCTGGTCGGGTTGATGATCGCGACGGCGCTGACGCTGGTCTGTAATTTCCTCGCCGATATCGGTTATGTCTGGCTCGACCCGCGCGTCACCATCGCCAGCCGGGCGGATGCGCGATGAGTGTCACCTTCACCCGGCCACCGCAAAGCAATGCCCGCCGCATGATGCGGCGGTTCCTGCGCCACCGGCTGGCGGTCGGCAGCCTGGTGCTGCTGATTGTCATGGCGCTGCTGTCGCTCTGTGCGCCGCTGCTGGAACACCTGCTCGGGATCGATGCGGAAACCGCCAATCTGTTCAAACGCTTCGAACCGCCCTCCATGGCACACCCGCTGGGCACCGACGAGGCCGGGCGCGACGTGCTGGCGCGGCTGCTGCATGGCGGGCGGGTGTCGCTCGCGGTCGCGATGGCTGCGGCCTTGACCTCCGCCGTCCTCGGCACCGCCATCGGGGTATTCGCCGGGGATTACGG
>CAXBEC010000234.1:0-5466 GCA_963974145.1 uncultured Alphaproteobacteria bacterium
TTATGACGTCGACGACTGTATCCGCTTTGCCCACATGGTTGCGCCCTATGACATCTGCTGGCTGGAGGAACCCCTGTTCTGGCATCTGCAGCCGGCGGATTTCGTGCGCCTGGCGAACGCCTCGCCCATTCCGCTGGCGCATGGTGAGCGGGAATGGACACGTTTCACCGTGCGCGACTTCATCGATTCCGGGGCACTGAAATTCGTCCAGTTCGATTCGACACGCCACGCGGGCTTCACCGAATCCCTGCGCATCGCCCATTATGCGGAAATGAACGGCGTGCTGATCGCGCCCCATTCCGCAACGCATTTCCACGCCCATCTGGTCTCGGCCTTCGGCGATGCGGCCTTTGCAGCAGAATCGATCGGCGACGCGGCCCGCCACCCCATCGAAGAGGGCCTCTACCACACCAATATCGCCATCCGCGACGGCGAGGTGCACCTCAACGACCTGCCCGGTTTCGGCCTTGAAGTCGACTGGAATTTCGCGAAGTCGGTCCGCAACGATGCGTAAGGATACGCCTTCTACGGGCGTCGCTTGACCCTCCCGCCGATGCCGCCCGGCTTGGCGTCACAGCCATCGCATAGATATAATAATGGCTGGACTGCGTAACGAACTGGGGTGGGGAAATGGAATTCGGCGTCAGCTGCGGCTATATCAATCAGATCGGGTTTGTTTCCCACGCGGAAAATCTCGGATTCGACTATGCGTGGTTTTCCGATACGCATCTGATCCGTTCCAACATATGGGCGACCATGGCGGTCGCCGCGCAGCAGACGCGCACGATCCGGCTCGGTTCCGGACTCGCCATTCCGGGCCTGCGCCTGGCGCCTGTCGCCGCCTGCGGTATCGCCACGATCAACCGGATCGCGCCCGGCCGAACCTTCTTTGGCACCGGCACCGGCAATACCGCGATGCGCACGATGGGCCAGGCCCCCATGCGCATCAAGGAATACGGCGAATACATCCGCGTCGTGAAAGCGCTGCTGGCGGGGGAGGAAACCGACTATACCCTGAACGGCACCACCCACCCGATCCGGTTCCAGAATGTGGAACTGGGCTATATCGATATCGAACATCACATCCCGATCATGGTCGGCGGGTTCGGCCCCCGGGCGCAGGGGCTGGCCGGCGAACTGGGCGACGGGCTGATCACCGGTATTCCGCGCGGCGGCGCGATCCCGCAGGCGCTGGCCAATGTGAAGAAAGGCGCGGACAAGGCCGGCCGCACGCTGGAGAATTTCCAGACCTATGCGCTGGTCAATCTGCTGATGCTGGATAAGGGCGAGACCCTGGAATCCGAACGGGTCATTGCCGAATGCGGTTCCGCAATCATGGCCAATGTTCATTACCTCGTCGATTTCGTGAAGGAGACCGGCCGCGAACCGCCGGAATACGTCATGCCGATCTGGGAGGAATATATGGATTTCCACATGTCGCGGGACGAGGCCACCCGTCACCAGAAACTGCATGAAAGCCATTACAGCTATCTCGACCCGGAGGAAGCCCGCTTCATCACGCCGGAAATGATCCGGAATTTCTGTATTGCCGGGCACCCGGAAGAAATCGTCGATCAGTTGCACGGGTTGGAAAAACAGGGGCTGAACGCGGTCACCTTCAGTCTGCCGGTCGAGACGATGTACCGCCAGATCGAGGATTTTTCCCGTAACGTCATGTCGAAAATGTAGGGGTCGGGAACATGGAATTCGGAATTACAGGCGCGAAGATCGACGAAGTCGGTGTCATCGTTCACGCGGAAAACCTGGGCTACGACTATTGCTGGGCAACGGACAGCCAGCTGATCCGCTCAAACCCCTGGGCCGTGCTGGCGCTCGCCGCGACCCAGACCCGCAAGATAAAACTGGGCACCGGCCTGGCGATCTCCGGGCTGCGGCTCGCGCCGGTTGCCGCCAACGGCATCGCGACGATCAATGTCCTGGCCCCCGGCCGCACCTTCCTGGGCATCGGCACCGGCAATACCGCCATGCGCACGATGGGTCAGGCGCCGATGAAGATCAAACCGTTCGCGGATTATGTGCGCGTCGTGCGCGGTTTGCTGAAGGGCGAGGAAGTTGATTACACGCTGAACGGTACGACCCACAAGATCCGCTTCCAGAACCCCGACATGAAGGTCGTGAATGTCGAGGATCATATCCCAATCCATGTCGGCGGGTTCGGTCCCCGGGCGCAGGCGCTGGCGGGGGAGCTGGGTGACGGCCTGATAACCGGCATTCCGCGCGGCGGCTCCATTCCCGAAGCGCTCGCCAATGTAAAGAAGGGCGCGGACAGGGCCGGGCGCTCCCTGGAAAGTTTCAAGACGACGGCGCTGGTCAACATGCTGATGCTGGAACCCGGCGAAACCCTGCAATCGGACCGCGTTATCCAGGAATGCGGCTCGGCGATCATGGCCAATGTGCATTACCTGGTCGATCTGGTGAAGGAAACCGGCAAGGAGCCGCCGGCATATGTCCTGCCGATCTGGGAGGAATACCTGGATTTCCATAACAGCCGCGACGCGGAAACCCGCCATCAGGCCCTGCATGCCAGCCATTACAGCTATCTCGATCCGGAGGAAGCCCGCTTCGTCACGCCCGAAATGATCCGGCATTTCTGTATCGCCGGCCATCCGGAAGAAATTGTCGAACAGCTGCGTGCGCTGGAAAAACAGGGACTGGACGCGCTCAGCTTCATCACGCCGCTGGAACAGCAATACCCGCTGATCGAAAACTTCGCTCGTAAAGTAATGGCGAAAATGTAAATAAAACCGTTCTGCCGCAAGTTGTTGGCCGTAGTTAATTTCCCCGGGCTGGCCTGTTTTCTATGCAACTGCATAAAAAATAGCCGAAACCCGCCAACAACTTTATGATGGTCTTGTAATATATCTGTTATATTTCAGTATATTACAAATACTCGCACTCTCCTGTTCTTTGGCATTGAAGTTGCAATTCAAGTTGCGACGTCAAAACGCGTATTACGCAAAGAATAATCTGAAGGAGAGAGTAATGAAGTTCAAATCCTGGCTTTCGGCGGGCGCCGTGGCGCTGGCTACAGGGTTCTCGGGGACCGCGATTGCGGCGGATGGCGAAGCCGATATCGGTACTTTCTCGGCGAATATCGGCCTGTTTTCCGACTACACGTATCGCGGCGTTTCCCAGACCACCAATGAGCCTGCGATCCAGGGCGGCATCGACTGGTCTCACGATATCGGTCTTTATGCCGGCGTGTGGGGTTCGAATGTCGACTTCGGCGACGGCGATCAGGCTTCGCTGGAAGTTGATGTCTATGGCGGATACGGCGGCGAAATTTCCGGCTTCACCTATGATCTGGGCTTCATCTACTACGCCTATCCGGCGGCATCCTCGGCCCGGGATTATGATTTCTGGGAATTCAGCCCGAAGATCGGCTATGACGCAGGTTTTGCGGCATTCGGTCTGACCTATGCCTATTCGCCCGACTTCTTCAACGAAAGCGGTGATGCGCATTATTACGAAGCCAACGTCGAAGTGCCCCTGCCGGCCGGCTTTACCGCCAGCGCGCTGATCGGCCGCCAGAACATCGACGACAATGTGACCTTCGCATTGCCGGATTACACGACCTGGAGCGTCGGCCTCAGCTTCGATCTCGGCACGCTGCATTCGAAGATGTCCAACCTGTCGCTCAGTGCCACCTATGTCGATACGGATATCGACGACACCACTTGCGGCAGCAATATCTGTGATTCCCGCGGCATCATCGGAATTTCGGCCTCTTTCTGACCAACAGGAGACGTAACCCGCTTCCTCCCTCGTCCGCTGCGTGTCTTTCCCTCCCAACTGACGCGCAGCAAAAAGGGAAACGTCTCTTACTCCACCGTCACGTCATGGCAGCGTGACGGTGGAGCGTCAGCCGGTCACACGGCCGGCGCGTCCCATTCCGCCATCACATCAAAATCCGTTTCCGCATCCCGCCGCGCCTGCCTGATCGAATCAAAATCCGCCACTGGCAGCAACCGGTGCAACGCCCAGACAGCCATGGCCCGGACCAGCGGCGACTCATCGCCCAGCCTTTCGCATAGGATTGCGGCGTGTTCCGGATTGCCCGAATTACCGATGGCGATCAGCACATTGCGCATAAAGCGGTCACGCCCCGTGCGTTTTACCGGCGAAGCCGTGAACCGGGCGCGAAACGCCGCGTCGTCCAGCCGTGCCAGTTCCGCCAATTCCGGCGCAGACAGACCTTCGCGCGGCATCAGTGCCGGTTCGCCGGTTGGCCGGGCGAACTTGTTCCAGGGGCAAACCGACAGGCAGTCATCGCAGCCGTAAATCCGGTTGCCCATGGCTTCACGGAATTCCGGCGCGATATGCCCCTGGTGTTCGATGGTCAGGTAGGAAATGCAGCGCCGCGGATCGAGCTGGTAGGGTGCGGTAAACGCCTGTGTCGGGCAGATATCAAGGCACCGGGAACAGCCGCCGCAATGGTCCGATTCCGGTGCATCCGGCGGCAGGTCGAGAACCGTGAAAATTTCACCGAGAAACAGCCAGGAGCCAAATTCCCGCGACACCATATTGGTGTGCTTGCCCTGCCAGCCGATCCCGCCCTGCATCGCCAGCGGCTTTTCCATCACGGGCGCCGTATCGACGAAGACTTTCACTTCCGCTGCAAAATGTTCATGCATCCAGCGCGCCACGCGCTTCAGTCGCTTCTTGACCACATCGTGATAATCGCGCCCCTGCGCATAGACCGAAATGCCACCCCGGTCCGGCTGCTCCAGGATATCCAGCGGATCGCTCTCCGGGCCGTAATTCATGCCCAGCACGACAACGGAACGCGCCTGCGGCCATAACGCATCCGGACTGACCCGCCGGTCCACCTTCGCCTCCAGCCACCCCATATCGCCATGCATCCCGGAAGCCAGAAACTCCCTCAGCCGGACAGCGGATTCAGGCGCGGCAGTCGCAGGCGCAAAGCCAACCGTATTGAATCCCGCGGCAAGCGCGAAGGTGCGAATTTCCTCGCGCGCGGCCGTAGCCTGATCCGGCTTATCCCCGTCCACGATAGGGGGCCACCCCCTGGTCCGGAATCCACAAATCGTCAGGGGCCGGACCGGTCTGGTAAAACACATCGATCGGCATGCCGCCGCGCGGATACCAGTACCCGCCGATGCGCAGCCATTGCGGTTCGATTTCCGCCACCAGCCGCCGGGCGACGCCAACGGTGCAATCCTCATGGAAGGCGCCATGATTGCGGAACGAACCGAGATAGAGTTTCAGCGACTTGCTTTCCACCAGCCAGTCACCGGGCAGGTAGTCGATCACCAGATGCGCGAAATCCGGCTGCCCCGTAACGGGGCATAACGAGGTAAATTCGGGACAGGTAAACCGCGCGACATAGCGCACGCCCGGCTGCGGGTTCGCTACCTTTTCCAGCACCGCCGCATCCGGCGATTCCGGCATCGCGGATTGTCCGCCAAGCTGGGTGAGCGATTG
>CAXBEC010000235.1:0-5428 GCA_963974145.1 uncultured Alphaproteobacteria bacterium
CCGGTCAGCAGATGGATGTTGTAGACGAGGTTGTTGGCCCAGACACCGCGGGTATGCTGGTTAAACCCCATGGTCCACAGCGACATGACCTTGATCTTCGGATCGGCATACAGCTCTGCCAGCTTCAGCAGGTTTGCTTCCGATACGCCGGACAGCTTCGATACCGAGGCGACATCGTAATCGGCGACGAAGGCGGCGTATTCGTCGAATGTCATTGGTTGCGAGCCATTGGCGTCGCCGGCGTTCCTGGCTTTCTGCTGCAGGGGATGTTCGTCCCGCAACCCGTATCCGATATCCGGGTTTCCCCGGCGGAAGTTGGTGTGCTTGCCGACGAAGTCCTTGTTGACCTTCCCGGTCTTGATGATGTGGTTGGCGATGAAATTCAGGATCGCCAGGTCGGTCTGCGGGGTGAAAATCATGGGAATATCGGCGAGGTCGAAACAGCGGTGTTCGAAAGTCGAGAGCACCGCGACCTGCACATGCGGATGTGACAGCCGCCGGTCGGTCAGGCGGGTCCACAGGATCGGGTGCATCTCCGCCATATTGGACCCCCAAAGCACGAAGGCATCGGCGGCTTCCAGATCGTCATAGCAGCCCATCGGCTCGTCGATACCGAAGGTGCGCATGAACCCGCCGACGGCCGAGGCCATGCAGTGGCGGGCATTCGGGTCGATATTGTTGGACCGGAACCCGGCCTTCATCAGTTTCGATGCGGCATAACCTTCCCACACCGTCCACTGTCCGGAGCCGAACATGCCGACGGCGGTGGGGCCCTTTTCGCGGATCGCCTGCTTGAATTTTTCGGCCATCACGTCGAAGGCCTGATCCCAGGTCACCGGCGTGAATTCGCCCTGCTTGTCGTATTTGCCATTCGTCATGCGCAGCAGCGGCTGCTGCAGCCGGTCCTTGCCATACATGATCTTGGACAGGAAGTAGCCCTTGACGCAGTTGAGCCCGCGGTTGACCTCCGCCTTCACATCGCCATGGGTGGCGACGACGCGGCCTTCCTTGGTGCCGACCATGACGCTGCAGCCCGTACCGCAGAACCGGCAAGCCGCCTTGGACCATTTCAGT
This sequence comes from uncultured Alphaproteobacteria bacterium, assembly GCA_963974145.1. GTDB lineage: Bacteria > Pseudomonadota > Alphaproteobacteria > UBA8366 > MarineAlpha4-Bin1. The sequence goes on from CAXBEC010000235.1 coordinate 1,075, forward strand.
TCGGTCTTTGCCTTCTCGGTCACCAGGTTGGAGGCTATTGCGGGGAGCGACATTCCCGCGGCGGTGGCCGCCGCGGCGACGGCCTGTGCCTTGATGACGGCGCGCCGGCTCGGCCGGAAACCTGCCTTGTCGTTGCTCATAATGCGGTTTCCTCAATCTGGTGATAGACGAGCGGCGCCGCGATGACGCCCGGCGTCGCTTCGATCCAGCTGACCGTGTCGAGCAGCCGGCGATCGCTGCCGGCTTCGATGGTGACGATGATCTTGCCCTTGGGGTCCGTCGCGTGGACCTCGACACCCTCGCGACCCGCGAGCTGTTCGGCGATGGCGGAAATGCGTTCCGGGCGCACCTGAACCAGCAGGCTGGCGATATGTTCGGCGCCGGAAACGGCGCGCGCGGTTATGACGTGGCGGCGCGACGTATCGAATTTCGATGCAGACAGAGTCTTCACGCGATGTGCTCCTTTAAATCAATCGAATCGATTGGGAGTATTCGGCAGGAATCAGGAAATTCCGGGCGGCCCGGCTATCAGCTGGTAAATCCAGATCGAAAAGCCATATCCGCCGACCAGCATCACCGCCACGGTCGGCGCAAGAATGATGGTCAGAAACAGAAAAGCCGAAAGCTCCCGTTTTCTGGCCACACTTTCCCCATCATCTTTCATCGCGGATCACCCTCTGCTCCCCCTACGCATGCGCATTTCAGGCGCGCAGGGGTTATGCGGGGTTAATCGCGAAGGCAGCTTGATCTATATCAAGTATCGCCAAATTTTTTCAGTATGTCGTTTATCCGACGCGATGGCCCGCCGGGCGGTTGTCAGGGTGTCGACAGCGCCGCCAGCCATGCCTCGACACGGTCCCGGTTCACGCCGAAATCGTCGCGGCCGTAGTGCGAGCGGCTGTAGACCGCTAGGGTCGACCGGTTGTCCGGCAACGGAATGAACCGCACCGTAATCGAATCCGGGAAGCGGAAGAAGCGGGAGCGCTGGACGAAGTCATGCTGCAGGCCTGTCTCGTCCGCCCGGGCCTGTGTGATCCGCGGCTGGCGTTGCAGCATCGCCTTCCAGCGCTCGCGCAGCGCCTCGACGGAAATATCGAAAACCGGGCTGATCGCGTCCGGCGGCGCGGCGCAGTAATTTTCCGGACAAACCAAGTAACGGTTCGGCATGTCCGAATGGCTCAGTGATGCAAAATCGACATTTTCCGGCAGCGGCGGTGGCATGACCATGGCTATGGTCCGGTCCCATCCGATCAGGAAAGTGCCGATGATTGCCGCCACGATTGCCCCCAGCAGGTAGCCGGTCAGAACCCTGCGATGCCGGACCATTCCGCGCCTTCAGATTCCGGCGGTGCAAGGGTCCGGGCGCATCAGGCGCCGGACGCGGCGGAGTCCCGGTGTCGGGAAATCCCTGACTGTCATAACGAAACTCCCATCACGATGCGGCGCCGGCTGATCGCGGCAAGTGTGTGGCGCGTCGAACGGCAAGTCAACGGAACCATGAAACTGTCGCCTGCGCCCATTCCCCGACGCAATTTTCAAGCCTTTGTTAACCCTGAAAAATAGGGAAAAATTAGGACGGTTCGCCTCATTATAGTTGTATTGCGGGCACCCCCTCCGGAAAGGTTAACAGTAAAGTGACGATTACGACAGAAACGGCAATAGAACAGACGCCAGGCCTGAAGCGATGGCAGCGGGATGGTTTACTGGCGTTATTTGCGACGGCAGCCGTTCTGCTCGCCCTCATCAATTTCGATATGTTCGACAGACTCACTGAATTCCGGACGACATATCACAGCTGGTATCTGGATGAATTCCTGCTCGCCGTCCTTGTCTCGCCGATCGCGCTGGCATGGTTCGGCTGGCGGCGCCTGGTTGACGCCCGAACGGCCGTTGCCAGACTGACCGCGATGCAGAACTCCCTGAATGACCGGATCATGGAGCGGACCTCGGCACTGGAGCGGACAAGCGCGACGAAGTCTGATTTCCTCGCGGCCATGAGCCATGAAATCCGGACGCCGATGAACGGTGTGCTGGGCATGACAAGCGTGCTGCTGGATGGCGAGTTGACGCCCGAACAGCGTATGCAGGCAGAGGAAATCAGGAACTCGGGTGAAATCCTGCTGACGCTGCTGAACGATATTCTGGACCTGTCGAAGATCGAGGCGGGACAGGTTGAACTGGAAGTTATCGAATTCGATCTGCCGGAACTGCTGGAATCCGTCGGTGGTTTATGGCGCACGCAATTGCTGATGCGGGATCTGGATTTCATTATCGATATTCCGCCTGAAATGCCCGACCAGTTTTACGGTGACCCGACGCGCATCCGCCAGATCGTGTCGAACCTAATCGGTAACGCGTCGAAGTTTACCGAAATCGGTGGCGTGACAGTCGCTGCCTCATACCGGCCTCTGGACGGCGATGCGGTTGAATTGCGCATTGCCGTGACCGATACGGGTATCGGGATCGACGAGGCCGCAAAATCACGGCTGTTCTCCCGCTTCAGTCAGGCCGACAGTTCAATAACACGCAAATACAGCGGCTCCGGCCTCGGTCTTGTGATTTGCCGCCAGCTTGCGGAACTCATGGGCGGCGAAGCAGGCTTTGACAGCATCCTCGGCCAGGGATCTACATTCTGGTTTACGGTGCGCTGCGGCCTTGGCGCGCGTGACGCCGTGAAAGAGCATGTGGATTCGCCCGAACCCCGGGAAGCCGAGATAAAATGTAAGCCGCTGCGCATTCTGGTTGCGGAAGACAACAGTGTGAACCAGATGGTCGTCCGGGCTATGCTGGAACGCTACCGTCACCGCGTTCACATGGTGGGCAACGGACTTGAAGCGGTTGAAGCCGTTAAATTCGGCGAATACGACCTGATCCTGATGGATGTTCAGATGCCGGAAATGGACGGGATCGAGGCAACGCGGCGTATCCGCGCCCTGCCAGGGAACATCGCGTCGATTCCGATCATCGCATTGACCGCCAATTCGATGAAGGGGGACCGGGAAAATTATATCGCCTCCGGCATGACGGATTATCTGTCCAAGCCGGTCCGTCCCAGCGAGTTGTATCTTACAATCGACCGCTGCGTTCCCGGCGGAAAAGAAACGGCCCCCGCAGATGCCACAGGATGAGTATTGCGGAGTAGCCCAGGGTCGAGGCGAAACCCAGCGTCAGGCCAATGGCTGACCCGTAATACGGTGTCGTCAGATGCGCCGTCAGCGGTGTCAGCCCCAGGCCGATCAGCGGTACGACCGTTCCGACCAGTGTCGCGGCGGTTGCGGCCCGGCCGAGCCGGGCGAGCAGCACGATGGTCGCGCTGAACAGGACCACGGGAAAAACCGCCAGGACGCCTGCTGCCTTTGGACCCAGCGCCGCGCTGCTCAGCGAAACGATGATGGTGAGCGACGCGACCAGCAGCGCCCGCAGGGGCAGGTCGAACCATCGGGATGGTGCGGGAATTGCGACACCGGGCCGGGCCCAAATCCGGGTTACAAGGTAAACGCCGATAAAGGCCGCGATGTTCAGGGCAATCGCCGTGGCGACGGTCCAGGTCGCCAGATGGATCACCCAGGCGGTAAATCCCCACATGCCGATGGCCGCTGCCACGGTGAAGACCGGATGTACGCGGGTCGCCGCGACGGCACCTGCCGCCAGGAATGCCGGCATCGCGGCATGGACGGCGAAACTGCTCAGGGTGCTGTCCGTGATGAAGGCATCTGACTGGTCGATGGCCATCACGACATAGATGGGCCCCATGGATACGGGCAGCGACGTGATCAGCGCGCCCCAGAAGGGGCCAGCCCGCTCCGCGGCCATGGTCGCGCCGACGACGACGAAGACGGCGAGGCCGGCCTTGAGCAGCAGTATGGCGATATCCGGCACGGTGAACCCGATGCGGTTGCGGTTGGGAGCGCCTTCTTACAGGAGAACGCCCGGCCGATCACTATCCATCCGCAGGGTCAGGCCGCCTTTCGCTTTGCGTCGATCAGGGATGACAGGGTGGCACGCTGCTTGCCGTCGGCATCGAAATTCGATTCGTCCAGCCACGCCGCGAAGGCCTGTTTCAGGGCGGGCCATTCGCTGTCCAGGATCGACAACCAGTCCGTATCGCGGTTGCGGTTCTTGTACATGGTGGCCTGTCGGAAATGGCCCTCATAGGTGAAGCCGAGCCGCAGCGCCGCATTGCGCGAGGGTTCGTTCAGGGAATCGCATTTCCATTCATAACGCCGGTAGCCCAGCTCGTCGAACACCCGGGCCATCATCAGGTACATGGCTTCCGTCGCCATCCGCGTGCGCTGCAGCGGCGGGGCGAAATTGATATAGCCGACCTCGATACTGCCGACCGCCGGATCGACGC
>CAXBEC010000236.1:0-5395 GCA_963974145.1 uncultured Alphaproteobacteria bacterium
GATGGCCGTGATCGCATCGCCGGGAATGCCGAACACCAGTGCCGGCACCCAGGCGCCGCCCAGACCGGCATTGTTGGATGATGTCGATTCACAAAGACCTTCGGGATGGCCGGTACCGAATTTTTCCGGCGTCTTGGAGAATTTCTTGGCAAAGGCCATCGAAATCCAGGCCGCCATCCCCGCACCGGCCCCCGGCAGGGCGCCGACAAGCACGCCGGTCGTCCAGCCGCGCATCATATTGATCTTGTAACGCCAGAGGATCGGCATAAGCCCGGCGAAGATGGAACCGAGGCCGGATAGCTCTGCCCGCTTGTAGACCTTCATCGTGGAGGCGTTCCGGATCAGTTCGGAAACAGCGAACATGCCGATCATGGCCGGGATCAGCGAAATGCCTGCGGCCAGTTCCGGATTGCCGAACGAGAAGCGTGGATAGCCGCTCATGATGTCTTCGCCGGTTGTCGCAATCAAAAGACCGATGAGCAGCGAAATCACACCCTTGACCGGCGAGCCCGTTGTGACCAGCGCGGCGCAGCTGAGACCGAGGCAGGCGAGCCAGAAATATTCAAGACTGGTGAAGTTCAGCGCGAATTCGGCCAGGATCGGCGCGGACACCGCCAGTACGAGGCTGCCGACCAACCCGCCGATGGCCGAACAGATAACGGCAATCCCGAGCGCCCGTTCGGGTTTTCCCGCCCGGGTCATGGCATAGGCTTCATCGGTATAGGCGGCGGATGATGGTGTTCCGGGAATCCGTAACAGCGCGGCCGGAATATCGCCGGCAAAGATCGCCATGGCGCTGCAGGAGATAACCGCGCCGATGGCCGGCACCGCTTCCATGAAGAAGGTAATGGGAATGAGCAGCGCCGTCGCCATTGTCGCCGTCAGTCCGGGAATCGCGCCGACGAACAGTCCGAAGACGGCGGCGCCAAAAACAACCAGAAGCACGTAAGGGTCGAAGACCAGCCCGAGGGCTATAACAAAATTTTCCACGGTTCAATTCTCTCTTATCTTGCGATCAGGCTGGTTCAGGAACCGAATACGACGGTTTCCAGGAGACCCCAGGGCAGTTGCACCAGCAAAAAGTCCACGAAGACAAAATGCATGCCCAGGGTCGTCACGACGGCGAGCGTCGCAGCGTGCAGCGGCTTGAGGCCGAAGCGCAGCGCGAGCACCGTCAGAATGATCAGCCCCGTGATAATGAAGCCGAGAAAATCCGAAAACAGGATGTAGAAAAGTATAGCTCCCGGAACGAGAAAGACGGTCAGAACGGTACCGGACTGCCGCCACCATTCATCGAGCAGGACCCATGCCTGCCCGCCAATTCGCTCCTTAATGCCCGTATAGATCAGTGATAGACCGCAGAGCGCGAGGCAGACACAAATCGTTTGCGGCCAGAATCCCGCACTGAACTGCATCCCCGTCAGTTGCGGGAACGTTGTCGAATAGGCGAAAACCGCAACCGCGATAATCAGCAATAATATTCCGGTAATCGCATCGTTTACGCGCACAAATTCTCTCCCCCAAGAGTATTGCAGACTGAAGGGTAACGTCAGCCGAATCGCAGATTAATGGCTGTAACGCCCCCCAGAATTCTTCCGACCGCGGCGTCATTCCTGACATATACCGCCTCGAACTGGCGCCCCGTTTCCCGTGGCGCCTCCGTTAAGCGTTTATTAAACGGCGTTTCCCCGGCAGCGTCAATCTACTGCCGAGACATCGACCCGTTCACGCGACCATCAATAGAAACAGAACTCGTCTGGTCAAGAATCTGAGTTCGGCCGGCAGCAGGGCGCACCGGAAACACAAGTCAATACCTGCAGGGTATTAACCGTCTATAATCATGTAACTATTTTATAACACGAGTATCGCGAACGGCGCCTGAGATCGAACAGCATTGAGGAACATTAACGCAGCAGGCGCTGCATCCACTGGCCGAAACAAAGAATTCGGCAAAACCGCATACTCGCAATGAGAGCATTTTGCCGTCCTGCGGCGTTCAACTGTCGGTTCCCGCGCGCAGCTTGTAGCGCTGAATCTTGCCTGTCGCGGTCTTGGGCAACGCGTCCACGAAATTGAACCAGCGTGGGTACTTGTAGGGCGCAAGGCCGCTTTTGCAGTGGTTCAGCAATTCGCCGGCCAGCGCGTCGCAGGCATCTGCCGGCGATTTCAGCACGATATGCGCTTCCGGCTTGATCAGTTCATCCGCATCCGGCCGACCGACAATCGCGGCTTCCAGTACCTGCGGATGCTCGATCAGCCGCGCCTCGATTTCGACCGGCGAACACCAGATACCGCCGACCTTCATCATATCGTCGCTGCGCCCGCAACAGACGTAGTAGCCATCCGCATCCTGGTAATAGGTATCCCCGGTATGGACCCAGCCATCGACAATCGTTTCCGCCGTTTTTTCCGGATTCTTCCAATAGGATTTCAGGGTGGAGCCGCCACGGATGCGCAGGTTGCCGGTCTCACCCGGCGCAACGTCGATACCGTTTTCATCAACGATCCGCGCATCGTAACCCGGTACAGCCCGGCCGCTGGTGCCGGGCCGGATATCGCCGATCCGGTTGGAAATAAAAATATGCAGGATTTCAGTGGTACCAATTCCATCCAGGATGTCGAGCCCGGTCCGGTCTTTCCAGCGGCGCAGGATATCGGCCGGTAGCGGCTCCCCTGCCGATACGCAGCAGCGCAGCGACGACAGGTCCGCCTCCCCGTGTTCCAGCGCCTGAAGCTGGGCGGCGAACAGCGTCGGCACGCCGAAAAATATTGTCGGCTTGTAACGCGCGATCATGTCCGCCATCGCATCCGGGGTCGGCCGCGCCGGATACAGCACGGCCTGCGCACCGGCCCAGAGCGGAAACGTCATCGCATTGCCGAGGCCATAGGCGAAGAACAGCTTCGCAGCTGAAAAACAGATATCGCTTTCCGAAACGCCCAGTACGTCCACGCCGTATTGCTGGCTGGTAACCACCATGTCGCGATGGGCATGCACCGCCGCCTTGGGTAGCCCTGTGGAACCGGAAGAAAACAGCCAGAAACAGTCGGCATCCGCTGTCGCCGGCGCCGGCACCAGGTCGGGTGACGCATCCGCGATCCGCCGGACCAGCGTATCGCCCGCACCGTCGACCAGGTGTATATGCGCCGGTTTATGTGTGGACTGTTGCAGGGCCGGTTCGACTTCCGCGGCGAATTCCGGTGAATAGATCACCGCCGCCGCGCCCGAACTTTCGATCATGTAGGCGTAGTCACGGGCGCGCAGCAGCGTATTGAGGGGTGCCGGCACATATCCGGCCTTGATCGCGCCCCAGAAGGCATAAAAGAACTCGGCACAATCCTTGACGACCAGCAGGATACGATCGCCCAGGTTCAGCCCGAGTTCTTTAAAGACATTGCCGCAGCGGTTGACGTTTTCCGCGAGCGCCCGATAGGTCACATCTCCGGCATCCGCCCGGATCGCGACCTTGTCACTGCGTCCTTCTTCGAGGTGCCGATCGATAAACGGTCCCGCAACATTGAAAACCGGCGCGTAGAGAATACGCGCCGGTGAAACCGACCGATCAATGGTAACGGTGTAATCGCGCATGCCGCTGCCCTTCCCATAACCCCGCCAGGGACCGGGCGCGCCGCACCCGGGAAGCAACAGTCTAATACGCGATAAACGGCGCTACAACGCGCCGTCCAACGCCGTATTACGCGGCGAGCCTGCGGGGGACGAAGACCTGCTTCTGTTCTTCGCTGGTGCGGATAGAGCGCGCGTAATGCTCCGCACAATAGGACTGGCCGTCCTGCTTGTGCTTGCCGCAATATTCATGATTGGGGACCGAAGAATGCGGCCACATGGGCCAAAGGCATCCGCGGCCGGACAAATTGTCTGACATATCACTTCTCCAAAATATGACGAATTAGACGAGAAGAATATGTTGCGTCGCAGCAAAATATCAACCGTTATTCTTGCGACTTTCCGCCGCAGCGTCATAAAAGCTTCATATCATTCATGTTTTAATATCAAGAAGTGCGTCGTCAATGTCCTGCTGGACCCGAATCACGGCCGCATTCGCCCGATAACTGGCAACGGCTTGGGTCTGTTCGACCGCTTCCGCGACGAAATTGACATTCGGAAAGACCGAAACCCCGCCCGGAGCGGAGGGATCCGGGCCGGCAACCGTCGCCGGCGCCTTGTCCTCGACAGATGTCGCAACGCCGCCCCCCGGCACCGCCCGCGAGACGACCCGCTGCGCCCGGAACGCCCCTTCCGGCGAGGACGCCGGGCGGCTTGTCCCGGCATTCGCGATATTGTTGGCGGATACGCTGACCCGTGTGGTCGCTGCCTGCAATCCGCTTAGCGCTGTGGACAGGATGGGGTTCATGGGTTCTTTGTAACATATCGTCCGCCGCTTCGCGGTGACCGGTGTCACAGGGCGGGACTGGCCGTCGCGCCGTCGCGGATGTTAGCGTTATACAAAGGAAAACCGGATTGAAGAGGGCTCCATGATACGCAACGCAATTTCGTTCTACAGCGAGGGATTTAAGCTGGATGGCGACCTGCTCCTGCCCGAGGGCGCCGACGATGCGACCATGCGCGCGGGAATCGTGCTGTGCCACGGCTATACGGGGGTAAAGGACCTGTATCTGCCGGATAATGCGCGGGTCCTGACCGAGGCGGGCTATGCCGTCCTGACCTTCGACTACAAGGGCTGGGGCAAAAGCCAGGGACCGCGCAGCCGCCTCGCCCCCTACAGCCGGGTTGCGGATGTGCAGGCGGCGATAACCTTCCTCGGCGCGCAGCCGATGGTCGACGGTGACCGGCTGGGGCTGTACGGCACCAGCTATGGCGGCGCGACGGTGGTCTGGACGGCGGCGATCGACGACCGCGCCAAATGCGTGGTCAGCGTCGTCGGTGTCGGCAATGGCGCGCGATGGATGCGCAGTGTGCGACGGCCCGACGAATGGGTCGACCTGCTGGACCGTTCGGCACAGGACCGGGTGACTCGCGCCACCACCGGGCAGTCGGAACAGGCGGGGCGCAGCGAAATCCTGCTGCCGGACCGGCAGTCGGCCGAGCTGGCGGCGGCGGCGCGCCAGGACAATCCGAACGCCATCGACACCCTGCCACTGGAATTCATCGACGATACGCTGGGCTTCAACGCCGAATGGGTCGTGGACCGGATCTCCCCGCGCCCGGTGCTGTTCATCACCAGCGACGATGACCGGCTGGTCCCGCCGGAAGAATCCGAAGCCATGTTCGCCCGCGCCGGCGCGCCGAAGAAGCTGGTCATGCTGGAAGGCTATGGCCATTACGAGGTCTATGCCGAACCCGCCTTCAGCGAGGTCATGGCGGCGACGATGGACTGGTACCGGGAATACCTGCCGGCGACTTTATAGTGCGGTTTCG
>CAXBEC010000237.1:0-5393 GCA_963974145.1 uncultured Alphaproteobacteria bacterium
GGACAGCCGCCGCGTAACAGTCATGGACCGGGACTGGCTGGATTCGGTGGACGCGATGGCACCGGAATACCCGGTCCGGAGCGCGCCGATCCATTCCGAAACCCCGCTGCGCGTCGTGTTGAACTCCGGCACCACCGGCAGCATGAAACGCATGGTCCATCCCGCGCGGGTGCATGAATTCTGGATCCGGCAATACCGGTTGCGCGCCGGCTTCAACCGCCAGACGCGCTTTCTGGCGACCCTGCGGTTCAATGTCGAATTTTTCCATACCTACGCCGCCGCCTGTATTCGCGTCGGCGGCGCCTGTATCTGCGATGACCGGATGAGTCTGGCCGCAGCCCTGGGCGAATACGCCATCACCCATGTCGCCCTGCCCCCCTTCCTGCTGCTGCAGGTCCTGGACGATCCCGCCCGGCCGCGGGTGAAGCGCCCGGGCCTCATGGTGCTTACCGCCGGCGCCCCCGTAACCGCGGCGGTGCGCGACCGGGTCAGCCGGGAACTCGCCGACGAACTCGTCGAAAGCTACGGCAGCCAGGAGACCACGGTGATCGCCACCATGGATACGGACCGCACCGGCACCGTAATGCCCGGTGTACAGGTCGAGGTGGTGGACGATGACGACGAACCCGTCTTCAACACGCCGGGCCGGGTCCGCGTCCGGTCCGAAGGCTGCATCACCGGATATCTCGACAATCCCGAAGCCACGGCTCGGATGTTCCGTGGCGGCTGGTTCTATCCCGGCGACCTCGCCGTCATGAAAGACCCCTACCGCCTGCGACTGCTCGGCCGGGCCGACGACATGCTCAATATCCAGGGGATCAAGTTCGCACCCGGGCCGCTGGAGGAAACCCTGCGCCGCAACCTTCCGGTGGATGATCTGTGCCTGACGGCGCTCTCCGACGACGCGGGCGTCAACCACCTGTGGGTCGTTGTCGCACTGGCGGATCCGGACCGGCTCGCCGCCATCCGGGAGGCTGTGCTGGCGCGGCTGCCGGCGGCCTATGGCACGGTTTACTTCATGGCGGTAAAAGGGGTCCCGCGCACAGTGACCGGCAAGGTCCGGCGCAAGGAACTCAACGACGCGCTGCGCCAGGCGCAGGCGCGATAGACCGGGGCGCCACGCGCATCGCTACCAGCTTTCGACCCAGGGGCGCAGGTCCAGTTCATGGGTCCAGGCGCTGCGCGGCTGGCAATGCAGGTGCCAGTAGTTTTCCGCGATGGCCTCGGGGTCGAGGATGCCGTCCTGCGCCTTCAGCCCCTCATAGGCCTCGCCGCGGCGGTCGCGGGTGAAGGCGGTATCGATTCCGCCATCGACCACGACATGGGCCACATGAATGCCCTCCGGCCCCAGCTCGCGCGCCATGCTTTGCGCCAGCGCCCGCAGCGCATGCTTGCCGCCGGCGAAGGCCGAAAACCCCGACCCGCCGCGCATGCTGGCGGTCGCGCCGGTGAACAGGATCGTCCCCCGGCCGCGCGGCACCATGACCCGGGCCGCTTCGCGCCCGATCAGGAACCCGCCCAGCGCGCACATCTCCCAGACCTTGGTATAGACCCGCACGGTGGTCTCGCGGATCGGGAAGCGCACATTGCCGCCGACATTGAACACCACGACCTCGACCGGGCCGATATCACGCTCGATCCCGTCCACCAGGTCGATCACCTGTTCCTCGCGCCGCGCATCGCTGCCGAAGCCATGCGCGACGCCGCCTTCCGCTTCGATCGCCGCGACCAGCGGTTCCAGCTTTTCGACCGTCCGCCGCGTCACACAGGCGGTGAACCCCTCGCGCGCGAAGCGCCGCGCAATGGCGCCGCCCGTCGCATCGCCCGCACCGATCACCAGCGCCACTTTCCTGTCCGCCATGTCCGTCACCCCTTTAACCGCTGTCCGGCGGCCAGTGTACCCGCGCAGACATTGCCGACAAACTCGGGCGCGGCGTATCGTGGCGGGACGCATCCACGCCGCCCTCCCGCTCCCATAGTCAAAGGCCGCCCCCCATGACCGACACGCCCCTGCATGAACAGACCATTACCGAACTGAGCGCCCGTATCCGGGACCGCAGCCTGTCGCCACTCGCGCTGACCGAACACCTGCTGGCGCGGATCGAGGCGCTGAACGGCCCGCTGCATGCGTTCAACCTGGTCACCGCCGACCGCGCCCTGGCAGAGGCCGAAGCTGCCACGAAACAGCTGCAGGCCGGACAGGCGGTCGGCCCGCTGCACGGCATTCCCTATGCGGTGAAGGATATTTTCGATGTGGGCGGGTTGCCGACCACAGCGGGCTCGGTGACGCTGGGCGAGAATATCCCGGCGCAGGATTGCACCGTGACCCGCAAGCTGCGCGAGGCGGGGATGATCGTGCTGGGCAAGACCATCACGGTGGAATTCGCCAAGGGCATCGCCGGCATCAACCATATCCAGGGCACGCCGCATAACCCCTGGCACGCGACCCCGCATATACCCGGCGGGTCCAGCGCCGGTTCGGCCGTCGCGGTCTCCTCGGGCATGGCGCCGATGGCGCTGGGTTCCGATACCGGCGGGTCGGTGCGCGCGCCGGCCGCCCTGTGCGGGACGGTCGGGCTGAAAACAACGGTCGGCCGCGTCAGCCGCCACGGTGTCGTTCCCTTGAGTTGGTCGCTCGATTCGGTCGGACCGCTGACCCGCTCGGTCGAGGATGCGGCGCTGGTCTACCAGGCGATGCTGGGCGAGGACCGGAATGACGACAGCACCATCGGCATCCCCACCCATGACGTGATGCCGGGGCTGAAGACGGGGGTGAAGGGGCTGCGCATCGGCATTCCGCGCGACATCTTCTTTGACGACCTGGACCCCGAGGTCGCGGCGGCCATGGCGGATTGCGCGCAGGTTTTCCGCGACCTTGGCGCGCATGTCGAAAACATCGCCTATCCCGAAGCCCGCACCGCCCAGGCGATCCGCGGGTCGATCAGTGGCGTCGAGGGCTGCGTGATCCATGAAGAACGCATCCGCACCATGGTCGATGCCATGGATCCTATCGTCGGGCTGCGTATGCTGGCGGACCGGGAACGCTCCGGCCCCGAATATGCGGCGGCGCTGCGCCGGATGTATGCGCTGCAACGCGAACAGCTGTCCGGCAGCCTGCGCGACGTGGATATCCTGCTGACCCCGACGATCCCCGAACCGGCCCGCCCGGTGGCGGATTTCGAGACTTCCTTCGAGGAATATTCCCGCCTGTCGACACGGTTTTCCAACAACACCGCCACCGGCAATGTGCTGGGCCTTTGCGGGTTGTCGCTGCCCTGCGGGCTGTCCGGCAATGGCCTGCCGATGGGCCTGATGCTCTACGCCAAACCCTTTGCCGAGGATACGCTGCTGCGCGCAGGCTTCGCCTTTGAGGCGGCAACGGACTGGAGCCGCCAGCCCGACCTTGGCTGGATAACGAAAGCGTAGGCGCATCGTCTCCGATACACAGCGCCAGCGCACGGGCGTCAATGACCCGGACATGGCTATGTGTTTTCTCACATGAATGGTAGCCTGTTGCGTGGTCAGAAAATCAGGAGGTCGCCATGTCCAGCGCGCAAGGTGGTTGTCTATGTGGCGAGCTCCGGTATCAGGTAGAGTCGCCGCCGTCGCGCGTTACCATTTGCCATTGCCGATTCTGCCAGCGGGCGACGGGCGGGGCTTACCTGGTTGAGCCAATTTTCGACAAGCAGGAATTTTTATCGATTCACGGTGACGCAAAAATCTACGTCCACCGTTCGGAAGGTAGCGGCCAACAGGTCCATGTGCATTTTTGCGACAATTGCGGGACCAAACTGTATTTGACTTTCGACCGATGGCCGGAAATCGTCGGCGTTTACGGTGGAACATTCGACGACCCGAATTGGTATGACCGGACACCTGAGAACTCGAAGCAGATATTTCTCGGGGTTGCGCAAACGGGAACGGTCATCCCGCCGGGCATAAACACATTCGAAGAGCACGCGACGACAATCGATGGCACCCCCATCGAGCCCACTGTTTATTCGGTACCAAAGATTATAGGCGTGCCTGATTAACGGGCTTGTCCGGGTTTTGCACAAAGCGGAAATCGCAACCGCACTTTATGCGCATCCGGTCTTCCCCTCACTCTTCCCCCTGCGAATCCCCCAGTATCGTCGGGATGCGTTCCGCCACCGTCGGGTGGATATTCATGCACGCTGGATTATGCCGCGGCCCTTCGCGCTGTGAGCACACGGAATTCTTGACATTTTGCGATTATTTATGTATTTGTTCCTATTTTTAAGCAGTAAGCGAGGCGGCCGGAACGTCCGTAAATGCCAAATGCCATCAATCGGTGCTAAAGGTCGGTTGGCCTGGCGCGCGCCGCGCCCGTCCCGATGCCAGGAAATGCATATAAATGCCAATCAAAGCCAATAAAAATCAGTTCTCCACCGTGGGCGGACGCGCCGCATGACCGCGCCCGCGCCAGCCGGCGCCCTGTCCGGCAGCCTGGGCGGGATCGCGCTGATGATCACCGCGTCGGTGGTGCTGATCTTCCAGCATTCCACCGCCAAGTGGCTGTCGGCGGATATTTCGGTGCTGGAGATCATCTTTTTCCGCACCATCACGGCGCTGCTGTTCTTCCTGCCGTGGATTTTCCGCTCTGGACTGGCGATTTTCCGCACGCAGCGGATCGGGCTGCACCTGACCCGGGCCGGGTTGCAGACGCTGTCCGCTTTCGGCTTCTTCATCGCGCTGTCGGTGGCGCCCCTGGCGACCGTGACGGCGCTGCAGTTCACCACGCCGATCTTCGCGGTGCTGATCGGCATCGTCGTGCTGGGCGAGCGGGTGAGCGTGCGGCGCTGGTCGGCAATCATCGCCGGCTTCATTGGCACCGTGGTGATCATCCGCCCGGATGCGGCGACGTTCGAATGGGGCACCCTGCTGGTGCTCGGTTCGGCATTGAGCTGGGCCGGGGCGATCATCGTCATCAAGACGCTGGGGCGGACCGATTCCAGTGTGACGATCACCGCCTATATGTATCTGCTGATGACCCCGATCACGCTGGCGGCGGCGCTGATCGACTGGACCTGGCCAACACTGGAACAGCTTGGCTGGCTGATCGCCATCGGGATCACGGGGGCGCTGGCGCATCTGCTGATGGCGGAAGCCTTTCGCCGCGCGCCCACGCATGTGGTCTCGCCGTTCGAATTCTTTCGGCTGATCTGGGCGACGCTGATCGGCATCTTCATCTTTGGCGACCCACCGGATGTCTATGTGTGGATCGGCGGGCTGATCGTGATGGCGTCCGTCAGCTATATCGCCTGGCGCGAACACCGGTTGAGTCTCGCCGTGAAAACCGGCGAACGATGAGCGGAAATCTTCGGTGTCGCGCAGCCCTCCTCACCCTGCCCTCTCCTCCCAGGAGGAGGGGG
>CAXBEC010000238.1:0-5356 GCA_963974145.1 uncultured Alphaproteobacteria bacterium
GTATCGATGAACGGCGCGCGGCGTTCCGGGCCGAGGCGCAGCGGGAACTGAACGACCTTCAGTCGGAAGTCGATACGTTGCGGGAAAACATTGCCACGGGCACCGACCGGGTGACCCGCACCGAGGTGCGGTCGCCGGTTCGCGGCACCGTCAACAAGCTGTTTATCACCACGATCGGGGGTGTCATTCAGCCCGGCCAGAACCTGGTTGAAATCGTGCCGCTGGAAGATACCCTGTTGGTCGAGGCAAAGATCCGGCCTTCCGACCGGGCCCAGCTCTTTCCGGGGCAGAAAGCGGTTGTGAAGGTATCGGCCTATGACTTTACAGTTCATGGCGGGGTTGACGCGGTACTGACCGATATCAGCGCCGATACGATCCCGGATGAAAAAGGGGAGAGCTTTTATCGTATCCGGTTGCGGACCGAAACCAACAATCTTGGTCCGGATAAACCGATTATCCCCGGGATGACCGCGACGGCCGAAATCCTGACCGGACAGAAAACGGTGCTGGATTACCTTCTGAAGCCGATTATCAAGGCGCAGGGATCTGCGTTGCGGGAGCGGTAAAAACCGCGTTGCCCGGGGGAATACAGCCAATGCCGATATCATCACGACGCTTATGGGCCGAACTCGGCAGCGACGCGTTCACTTCCCTGGACAAGGCGCGCGCGGTCGCCATCCTGCCGGTCGCCGCCGTTGAGCAGCATGGGCCGCATCTGCCGCTGGCGGTCGATGCCTGCATCAATGAGGGCGTGCTCAACGCCGCCCTGGCGCTGTTGCCTGCCGATGACCCGGTGCTGGTGCTATCGCCGCAGGTCATCGGTAAAAGCGAAGAACATCTAAGGTTCCCCGGTACGTTGAGCGTGCCCGCGGATGCGCTGGTCCGGCAATGGAACGAAATCGGCGATGGCGTGGCGCGCGCGGGCATTCGTAAACTGCTGATCTTCAACAGCCACGGTGGCAACCCGCCGGTCATGGAGATCGTGTCACGCGACCTGCGGGGCCGGCATGCGATGCTGGCGGTGACTGCAAACTGGTATGACCTTGCGCCGTTGGCCAACTGGTTTGCGGTCGATGAACTGAAACACGGCATCCATGGCGGTGAGGTGGAAACCTCGGTCATGTTGCATTTGCGGCCGGATCTGGTGGATATGGCGAAGGCATCAAATTTCGTTTCGTCGTCGATAGCATGCGGCGCGGCGTTTGATCGTCTGTCGCCGCTGGGGCCGACACCCTACGCTTGGGAGGCGCAGGACCTGCATCCGGCGGGGGCGGCGGGTAATGCCGCGGCGGCGGATGCGGAACGCGGCGCGCAGGCCGTTGCGGCGGCGGCGGCAGGTCTGGCCACGCTGTTGCAGGACATGCTGCGCGCCGATCCGGACGCGCTTATTCGTCGTATGTAATCAAGGCGGAAAAGGGTGCGTTCAGCTTGTCGCGGCCGTTCAGGAAACCAAGTTCGATGATGCAGGCCGTGCTGCGGACATCGGCCCCGACCTTTCGGGCCAGGTCAATGGAGGCGGCCATGGTGCCGCCGGTGGCGAGAAGGTCGTCAAGAATCGCGACCCGCTGACCCGGTTGAACCGCATCCTCCTGAATCTCGATAATATCGGTGCCATATTCCAGGTCGTATTCCAGGGCGATCGTCGATCCGGGCAGCTTGCCCCTTTTGCGAATCATGGCGAAACCGCAGCCGAGTTCCAGCGCCAGCGGTGCGGCCGTCAGGAAGCCCCGGGATTCGATGCCCAGCAGCAGATCCGGCTTTTGCGGCGCAATGCTGGATGCCATTTCCGCAATGCAATGCTTCCAGGCGCGCGGATGAGCCAGCATGGTCGAGATGTCGTAAAAGAGGATACCGGGCTTTGGGAAGTCCGGGATTGAACGGATGTGATCTTTCAAATTCATTTCGCGAGTCTAGCGGCGGCGCATTGGTCCCGCAACGAACTAATGCTGCAGCAGGGGCGCAGGTCGCGAATATGATCAACATTGTACGGATGCAAACCGGCTGCTTTGCCGGTGTTCGGTATTTATGTTATGCGGCTACAGGGCATCGATCAGGATTCGCCCCGGAGGAACGCAATGGCCGAGGCGGCTGGTTGGGTTAAAAGCGTGCTTGAGGGAGACAGGCTTGTCCTGTCCGCCGGCGGCGACTGGACAGTCAATGGCGTCGGGACGCTGGATCGTCAGATTCGCGGACTTGCGTTGCAGGGCGCGGGTAGCGCCAGTCTTGAGACATCGGAAATCTCCGCCCTGGATACGGCCGGCGCCTGGTTGCTGTATCGGACACAGCGCGAACTCGCGGCCGGCGGCGTGACCGTGCAACTCAACGGGCTGGATCCGCGTCATGCGACACTTGTCGATCTGGTCGAAAAAGCAGATTCACTGCACGCGGAAACCGACCGAATCAGGCCCAATGTCCTGTTGCTGCTGGTCAATCGGGTCGGCCGCAGCGTATGTGACGCGGTGGATGAACTGGGCCATCTGCTGAATTTTTTCGGTCTGGTCATCATAACACTGGGCCGGTGCATTGTGGTGCCAAGGCGGCTTCGTATCGTGTCGCTGGTGAACCAGATGGAGCAGACCGGGCTCAATGCGCTGGGCATCGTCGGGATGCTGCTGTTCATGATCGGCGTTGTGCTGGCCTTCCAGAGTGCGGAACAGTTGCGCCGCTTCGCCGCGGAAATTTTCACGGCCGACGGGCTGGCGGTACTGGTGCTGCGCGAAATCGGCGTGCTGATTGCGGCCATTCTGATCGCCGGCCGCTCCGGCTCGGCATTTACCGCCGAAATCGGCATGATGAAGGTCAACGAGGAGGTCGACGCGATGAGCACGATCGGCCTCGATCCGATCGAAGTACTGGTCCTGCCGCGGATCAACGCCCTGCTGATCACGCTGCCGCTGCTGACGTTCTTCGCCAATGTCGCGGCGCTGACGGGCGGGACGATCATGGCTGTCGCGACGCTGGACGTCACCTATACCCAGTTCATGCGGCAACTGGCGGATGCGCTGACCCTGAAAAACCTGCTGGTGGGCATGGTCAAGGCGCCGGTCTTTGCGTTCCTGATTGGCATGGTCGGGTGCTATGAGGGGCTCAAGGTCGGCGGCAGCGCGGAAAGCATCGGCCGATTGACGACCCAGTCGGTCGTGGAATCCATCGTGCTGGTGATCCTGGCCGATGCCCTGTTTTCGATCATCTTTTCGCAACTGGGAATCTAGACGCCGTGACGAAGGAAGACGCAGTCATCACGGTGAAGGGATTGCGGACGCAGTTCGGCACGGCGGTGATTCACGACAATCTGGATCTTACGATCCAGCGGGGTGAGGTCGTAGGCGTGGTCGGCGGGTCGGGGACCGGAAAATCGGTGCTGATGCGCACGATTCTGGGACTGAACAAACAACGTGCCGGTACGATCGAGATGCTGGGGCAGGATACACGGGAAATTTCGACCGTCGTGCAGCGCCGTTGCGGCGTACTGTTTCAGAATGGGGCGCTGTTTTCGTCGCTCACGGTGGCGGAAAACATACAGGTGCCGATGCGCGAACACCTGAAGCTGTCGCGCGGGCTGATGGATGAACTGGCGGCGCTGAAAATTGCGATGGTCGGCCTGCCCCGGGATGCGGGACCGAAATATCCCTCCGAACTGTCCGGCGGGATGCGCAAGCGGGCCGGGCTGGCGCGGGCACTTTCCCTCGATCCGGAGATCGTGTTCCTTGATGAACCGACGGCAGGCCTGGACCCGATCGGCGCGGCGGCGTTCGATACGCTGATCCGTGAATTGCAACAGAGCCTGGGCCTGACGGTATTCATGGTGACGCATGATCTCGACAGCCTGTCGGCAATCTGCGACCGCATCGCTGTTCTGGTGGACAAACGCGTTCGTCTCGGCACAATGGCGGAACATATGCGGGACCCGCATCCTTGGATACAGGAATATTTCCACGGGCCGCGCGCGCGGGCGGCGTTTAACGGCAGCGGGAAGTAGGGTATGGAAACGAAAGCCAGCTATCTGATTGTCGGTACATTCACACTGGTTCTGCTGATCAGCCTGGTCAGTGCGGTCCTGTGGCTCGCCGGCGTCGAACTGGACGAGGAATTCGCCTATTACGATATGTACTTCGAAGGCTCGGTAACCGGCCTCAAGGTCGGCAACCCGGTCCGCTATCGCGGCGTGCCGGTCGGTGTCGTGACCGACATGAAAATCAATCCGACCAACGTCGAACAGGTCAAGGTCACCATCGAGGTTCCGAATGATACGCCGGTCAAGGAAGACGCCATCGCGGCGCTTGAATTCCAGGGCATTACCGGCGTGGCGTTTGTTCAGATCACGGGCGGCACGCAGGAAGCGTCTGACCTGAAGCGCATTCCCGGCAAGGGCAACCCGGTCATCAAGTCGAAGCCGTCGCAATTGCAGGAAGTGATCGACGCTGCACCGGAACTGATGAACAAGTTCATCGCGCTGATCGCAAGTGCGAACGAATTGCTGAACGCCGAAAACCAGGAAAATTTCGGTACGGCGATGGCGAATATCAAGACGATCACCGGATCGGTTGCGGAAGGCTCGCAGGATATCCAGACGGTATTGACCGAAGGCGCCTCCGCGATCACGGAATTGCGGGCGACGGCCGTGGATGCGCGAAAGCTGGTGGGCACCGTGCAGACAACCCTGGACGCACTTACCGCCGAGACGACCAGCACGCTGGGCGAGGCAAGAAGCGCCATCGGTTCCATTCGCGAGTTGTCGGATAATCTTTCCGGCGAGTTTACGGGGATCGGGCCGGAGGCGCGCGAGATGCTGGCCTCTTTGAAAAAGGCGGCGGATGCGCTGGGCGCATCGCAGGAGGAATTGACGAACATGGTCGGCGAAAACCGGGAGCCGCTTCTCAATTTCACCAGTGCGGGACTTTACGAATTTACGCAGCTCGTTGCCGAGGCGAGGGTGCTCGTCAACGGGTTGTCGCGGGTTACGGGACAGTTTGAGCGGGATCCGGCGCGATTCCTGTTTGGTGATTCGCAGCAGGGTGTAGGGGTACGATGATGCGGAATATGATCAGAAGCATGTTGATCGGACGGGTGTTTCGATCCTTGCTGGTGGTGATGCTGGCCGCCACGGCCGGGGCCTGTTCCATTGAATTGCCGGGCAGCGGTGCGCCGCCGCGCATGTATGTCCTGACGCCGAAAAGCACCTTCGGGGAATCGATGCCGTCGGTTGACTGGCAGTTGCTGATCGAGGTGCCGGCATCACCGGCCGGGATCAATACCGCGCGCATTTCGCTAAGCGACAGCCCGATCGAAATGCGCTATTTCGCCAATGCGAACTGGACCGACCAGGCGCCGAAGATGGTCCAGACCCTGCTGGTGG
>CAXBEC010000239.1:0-5353 GCA_963974145.1 uncultured Alphaproteobacteria bacterium
CCGAAGATTTCCAGCGTGTAGTCGTAGTAATGTTTCGTCGCCTCCATCAACTCCCGGCTGGTCGGCGGCTTGGGGCGTTTGTGCCAGTCGAAGCCGTTCACTTCCATGGCGATGCCGCCCAGCTTGGCGACGACATTGGGGCATTTGGCCAGTTCGGTGATGCTTTTCTTCCATTCGGCGAAGATTTCATCCGATTTGCCCCGGTAGGGGCCGATGCCGAGCGGGCCACCGAAATGGTCCAGCACCAGCGTCGTATCCGGAAAGGCGCGGGCCAGGTCGGTGGCTTCGGGAATCTGGTGATGGTAGCACCACACTTCGAAGCTGAGGTTGCGCGGGCCAAGATGCTTGAAGCCGGCGCGGAAATCCTCGCGCAGCATCATGCCTTCGGGCGGGTTGGTGCGGTGGTTCGGCACGTCGGGGCTGGCATCCCAGGTCGCGCCCAGCCTTATGCCGCGGAAGCGCCCGCCGCCATGGGCGATCTGCGCATCCAGCACGTCGGCGGCCCGGTCGCCGATCTTCAGGTCGGTCGTGCCGATAATTCCCGCCGCGACTCGCGGCGTGCCGTATTTGCCGGAATGGCTCATGGCCGCGATACCGTTGACGAATTCGGTCTCGCCGATGCAGCGCGTTTCCACCGGCCCGTCCGGTTTGAAATGGGCGCTGCATTCGATGAAGACGGTGGCGCGTATGTTGTGGCCGCTGTTCAGGTCTTCCAGGATGTCATCCAGCAGGTAGTCCGGATAGGCATACTGGGAATGCCCCCGCCACAGGTGATGATGCGGATCGATGATCGGCAGGTCGGGCTCCAGCGTTTCTTCCTGCGTCAGCGCGAGCCATTCCTTGCGGCTGTTCATGATGTTGTTCCTCCCCGTTCCTTGAACTCAGGCGGCGCGGTTATGCCCGCGCGCCAGCTCGATCACCCGGTCGACATCCGATGAATCGTTATAAAGATGCAGCGAAAAGCGCAGGATGCCCCGCCGGATCGACAGGTTGACGCCGTTCGCCATCAGGTGATCATACAGCGCCGCCATGGCGGGATCATCCACGGAATCGTGCTGCCCCTCGCCGATAGAGCCGACCGACACGATGCTGGCGCCTGCCGGTCCCGGCGCGCCGGCGACAACCGGCAGGCCCATATCCATCAGTCTCGTGGCAAGGTCTCGGGCCAGCCCGGTGACGTGGTCCTCGATGGCCTGCGTGCCGGTTTCCAGCATCATGCCGATGGATTGTTCCGCCGCCGCGGCGCCGACGTAATTGTAATTGCCGAGGTCAAACCGCCGCGCACCGGGCGCGAGCCGCTCTTCGCCATCGCCCAGGGCTGCTTCATGCGCATCGCCCATGTCGATGCCGAAACGCGCCATATAGACCGGCGTTATCCGTTCCGCCCATTCGCGGCGGCAATACAGGAAGCCCATGCCGTACAGCCCAAGCAGCCCCTTCTGCGTCGATACAGCCATCGCGTCGATGCCGAGGTCGTCTACGTCGGTATGCAGGATGCCGACCGACTGCACCCCGTCGACCAGAAACAATATGTCGCGCTCCCGGCAGAGCGTCGCAATGGCGGCGAGGTCGGTGCGGAAGCCCGGCGCGAAGGTGACGCTGGCGGCGGTGACCATGCGGGTGTTTTTGTCGATGGCGTCGGCAATCGCCTGTGGCGTGATATGGCCGTCGCGCGGCGCGACGGTCTTCACCTCGATCCCGGACCTTTTCGCCATGTACTGCCACGGAATGACATTGTTGGGATGTTCCAGTTCGGAACAGACAACCGCATTGTCGCCCCGCCGCCAATCGAAACCGGCGATAATCGCGTTCAGTCCGTCCGACACATTCTTGGTGAAGGCAATTTCGTCCGGATCCGCGTTGATCAGCGCCGCGTAATTCGCACGTGTCCGTTCGATCTGCTCGAACATCGCCGCCTTGTCGGCGGTGCCGTAGAGCCGGTCATCAAGGATGCGGTCGATGGCGGCGCGGCTTTCCCGGGTTATCAGCCCGCGCGCCGCGACGTTCATGTAAACGCCCTTTTCCGTGCCCGGAAACCGCGTCCGCAGCGCGGCGAAATTGGTATTGCCCATGGTGATTAATTCTCCCATTGTCAGGGGTTGCCCCAGCCGCCACCGCCCGGTGTGGCGACGCGGATGATTGTATCACGCGGCAGTTTCACGCCGCCCGCCGCCGATGACAGTTTCTGTTCGCCCGGGGTATCCGGGTTCACGATAAAAAGACCCAATGCGCCGTCTGCGCCGCCTTCCATGCCGGGGGCCGCGGCGTGCTGGCGCTCGCCGGAAACGCTGACGGTGATATCCTCGCCCAGCGCGCGGAAATCCCGCACGATCCCGTTGCCGCCGCTGAACTGCCCGGCGCCGCCGGACCCGTTGCGCAGGGCATAGGTTTCGATCCGCAGCGGGTAGGCGTGCTCCAGCGCCTCTACTGGCAGGTTGGCACTGCCGGACGTCAGAGTCCGCACCGCATCCAGCCCGTCCCGGTCGGGCTGCGCGCCCAGCGCCCCGGCGACGGTTTCGTAATCGACGAAATATTTTCCGGTGCGCGGATCAGTGCCGGACAGGACCAGCAGGGCATGCGGGCCCGACCCGGCAAAACCGCGCCCGGGAATCGCCTGAGACAGCACGTTCAGCACCACGTCGGAGAGCACGCTGCAGGAGATTGACCGCGTGCCGACCGGGGCGGGCGGCACCGGCTGCACGATACAGCCCGGCGGGGCGGTGATGTCGATGATGCGGAAGGCGCCGCCATTGGCCGGCGCGTCGGGGTCGAGGATCGCCTTGGCAACGCAATAGACGCTCGCGACCAGTGCCTGGTTGGGAATATTGCGGGCGTAGCGCAGTTGCGGATCGGTGCCGGTGAAGTCGAAATTCAGTTCGCCGCCCTTTACCGTCAGCGTGCAGGCGAGGCGGGCCAGCGTGCCTTCCTCGTCCCCGCCGAGGAAGTCTTCTGCGGAATAGGTGCCGTCCGGCAGGTCCGACACCGCCGCCCGGAAGCGCCGTTCGGTGAAGTCGAGATAGGATTCCAGCGCCTGTTCGAAGGTATCCGCGCCGTAACGCGTGATCAGCGTTTCGATGGCACGGATGCCGACCCGGTTGGCGGCAAGCTGCGCGTTGAGGTCGCCCTTCCGTTCTTCCGGCGTGCGCGAATTCAGCAGGATCACCTCGAACATGTCCTGCGCCACCTCCCCCTGCCGCATCAGCCGGACCGGCGGCAGGCGCAGCCCTTCCTGGAAGATGCTCTCGCAGATTGCCGCCTCGCTGCCCGGCACCATGCCGCCCACATCGGCGTGATGGGCGATATTGGCGACATAGGCGACGATGCGGCCGTCATGGAACACGGGCGCGATGACGTTGAGGTCCGGCAGGTGCGAGCCGCCGCCATTATACGGGTCGTTGGCGACGAACATGTCGCCGGGCTGGATTTCCTGCTGCGGGAAGCGCTGCTGGATGCTGGCGATGGCGCCGATCATGGAGCCCAGATGGATCGGCACATGTTCCGCCTGCGCCACCACATTGCCCTTCGCGTCGAAGATCGCGGTCGAGCAGTCATGCCGTTCCTTGATGTTCGGCGAAAAGGCGGTGCGCATCAGCACGACGCCCATTTCCTCCGCCGTGGCGATGACATGCCGGGCGATGATTTCGGTGGTGATCGGGTCGAGAGCTTCGGTCATGGCGCACACCGTATCTGCAGGGAGCCGGTTTCGTCGACATCGACCTGCGCACCCGGCGGCACCACGGTCGTGGAATCGGTCTGTTCGACGATGGCCGGGCCGGAAAAGCTGTGGCCGGGATGCAGCCGGTCGCGGTTATAGACCGGCGTGTCGACAAAGCCGGTATTGCGGAACCAGACATTCCGCCGCGTCGCGATGGCGTCGGTGACGGGGGAGTCCGCGGGTTTCAGGTCGTCGCGCGCGCCGGATTGCCGCGCCGCCACCACCGCCAGCCGCAGGGTGACGATTTCGACCGGATGGTCCGGCATGGCGTAGCCGTTCACGGCTTCATGCTGGCGGTGGAACTCGCCGGTCAGCGCGTCCAGCGCCGCCGCGTCGACAACGCCATCGTCAATCGGCAGGGTCAGTTCGAAGGCCTGGCCGCGATAGCGCAGGTCGGCGCCCCATTCCCGGGCCAGCCCCGCTTCGTCCAATCCTTCCGACTGCTGCCAGACCAGCCCGTCCGCTCTCAGCAGCGCCTGGCCTTCGCGCAGCGCGTCCAGGCTGTCGGACGCTGCGGGCACCAGCCGGGTGACGCTGAAATCGCCACGCCGGTCGGCATCGATCAGCCCGATGGCGGACATGATCCCCGGCCGGGGCGGCACCACCACGCGGGCGATGCCGATTTCCTGTGCGATCTCCACCGCGTGCAGCGGCCCGGCGCCGCCGAAGGCGACGAGCGCGCAGTTGCGCGGGTCCTCGCCGCGTTCGATGGACACCACCCGCACGGCGCCCATCATGTTGACATTGACGATCTCGATAATTCCGGCGGCGACATCGACCATGCCCAGCCCGACCTTTTTGCCAAGGCGGGTGAGCGCTTCTTCGGATTTTTCCGGATAGACCTGCATCGCTCCGCCGATCAGCGAGCCGCCCGACAGCCGTCCCAGCGCCACATTGGCGTCGGTCGCCGTGGCTTCCGTGCCGCCGCGTCCGTACAGCGCCGGTCCGGGATCGGCGCCCGCGCTTTGCGGGCCGACCTTCAGCAACCCGCCGGGGTCGACCCAGGCGATGCTGCCGCCGCCGGCGCCGATGGTGTGGATGTCCAGGGTCGGGATGCGCACGGGGAAGCCGCCCATTTCCCGCAGGCCCCGCTTGGTCAGCTTGCCGTCGCGGATCAGGCAGACATCGGTGGAGGTCCCGCCCATGTCGAAGGAAATCATGTCCGGCTGGCCGGTCTGCTGGCCCAGCTCGGCGCTGGCGATCACGCCGCCGGCCGGGCCGGAAAAGAAGGTGTTGATCGGCGCGGCGCGCACGGTTGCGACCGACACCGCCCCGCCATTGGACTGCATGACCAGCGGCGCCTCGCGCAGCCCCGCATCGCGCAGGCCGGCGACCAGGTCCTGCAGATAGCGGTCGATCACCGGCAGCAGGCTGGCGTTCACGCAGGTGCTGGCGAAGCGCTCGAATTCGCGGAATTCGCGCAGGACTTCCGCCGAGGTACAGATATACGCCTCCGGCCAGCATTCGCGCAGGATATCGCGTGCCCGTTCCTCCGGTCCGGCATTGGCATAGGCATGCATGAAGCAGATCGCGACGGCGGCGACGTCTTGCTGTTTCAGCGTCTCGGCGGCGGCGCGCACGGCATCCTCGTCCAGTGGCGTCACCACATTGCCGCGTTCGTCCAGCCGCCCGCCGATC
>CAXBEC010000240.1:0-5324 GCA_963974145.1 uncultured Alphaproteobacteria bacterium
CCAAGGGCCCGGCGGCGCTTGCGACATCGATTTCGGGCAAAACCAGCCCCGCGATTGAAAGCTTCTCGGAACTTCAGTCCAGCAGCAAGCTCGCTCTCGACCCGGAAACCGTTGTCGAATTCGTCCATTACGCGACGTGCCAGACCGTTGTCGTGAAGGGCGGCAGCCTGAGTTTCACTTCGGAGCGGTTTCTGCTGAAAGGTGGCAATATTGTCACCACGAAGCGTGCAAAATGTCCGAAAACAGTCGTCCTGGCCGGCGCGTCGCAGATCGGCGGCCTGGTATTACGCAGCGCATCCGGTGCCGGAAGCCTGCGTGTCGGTACCAATCCGACATTTGTTCTGGTGGGTGAGCGGACCGGATCGGTTGAGTCGATCACTGTATCGCAGGACGGGAAAGTAATCACGCAAGCAGCAGTATCCGGCCGCACCTTCACCTGGCCAAAGGATACCCCACCACTGGAGAACGGGCAGGCCTATACCGTTACCCTGAAGGTCAAAGGCAATGCGACGCCGGAAACCTTTACCGTAGAATCGAAAGGTGGCGGCAAAACGGATACGCTCACGCTTATCCGGCTAGACTGACTGGCCGACGCCCCGATATGGCACGCACAAAAAGATGGCGGCACGTTGTCGCAACGGCTGTAGTCTGTGCGTCCATAGCGGCAGCGGGAAGTTATTTTCTGGGATCTCCGGCATGGCTGACCGGCCTGTTATTCGACACCGCCATCTCGGCAAGCGCATCGGCCCGGCAAAGCGGCGAAGGCCACGATTCTCCGCAAGTCGCCGTTATCGCCATAGACGCCGCGAGCCTGGATGCCCCGGAACTGGCTGCCTATCCACGCGCATTGTTCGGGCCAGTCTGGGCACTGCTGATCCCGGCGCTGCAGGACGCGGGCGCCAGTTCCATCGCTTTTGACGCCGTTTTTTCCTATTCGGCGAACCGGTTTCAAAGCGATTATGATCAGACTTTCCTGAAAGCCCTCAATGCCGCGAAGGAACGGGTCGTTATCGGGTATTCATCGCGCCTTTCGCCGACGCAAACTCATATGGCAGCCCTCGAACTGGACCAGGCCGCGCTTGGCTCGCTCGACCTCTTCCCGCAGGAAGACGGTATTTTACGCACGCATATCGGGCGGCAAAAAACGACGGAAGGCGAGACCTTCGTCGGCCTCGCCGGGGCGGCGCTGGCGCGCGCGGGAATTACTGACATCCCGGCAGAAATCGTTCTAGCGCCCACCCGCCACCCCGAAGCTTTGCCAACCTATTCGCTTATCGAGGTGCTGCGTTGTGCCGGGACGGCGCCACAGGCGCTGAAAGCAGCGTTTGCAGGAAAAGTCGTTTTTATCGGAACCAATCTGCCGGAAGAAGACCGCGTCGTTTCAAGCGGCCGTTTCCTGAAGGCTCCGAAAACGCCGGCATCGGCGAGCGCGGACTGTACGCTGAATTACCTGGCCGCATCGGCACCGGATGCCGGCGATAGTCCGGGCGTCCATTTGTTCGCGGTCGCCGCTCAGTCGATCCTCTCCGGTCATATCGTGACACGCGTCGGGGCAATTGAAACTGCGCTGTTATCCGGATTCGCAGCGCTGGCCGGTGCGGCTGTCGGGTTTTCACTCGCACCCGTCATTGCCGCCGTAGCCGTAGCAATTGCCGGCCTCTTTTTGTGGGGGCTGGAGGTCTTCGCACTGATCCGGGATGTATGGCTTGATCCCGCCAATGCAATTCTCGCGCTGATCGGCACCGCCGTCGTCGCCTATATTGTCCGATACGTGCTCGAAGAGCGGAGCAGAAAGCGCATTCAGAACGCCTTTGGCCATTATCTGGCGCCGACACTGGTCGACCGCCTCGCGGACAGTGAAAACGCCCTGCAGTTGGGCGGCGAAGAGCGCGACGTGACGATCATGTTTGCCGATCTGTCGGGTTTCACTGCGATGTCGGGAATTCTGGGCCCGGAAGCCCTGGTTGATACGACGAACGCCTATCTGAAGATCATTGCCGATGAGGTCGATGCGTCAGGAGGTTATATCGACAAATTTATCGGCGATGCAGTGATGGCTATCTGGGGCGCGCCTGTCGCCGACGACAGCCATCCCGAACACGCCGTTTCGGCCGCCCTGAAAATTGCTGACATTATCGCGCGGAAACGTGAAGCGGCCCTTGCGAAAGGCGATCATGCTTTCGACGTCAAGGTCGGTGTCAATACCGGGCTGGCCGTGGTTGGAAATGTCGGCTCAGACAAACGGTATAATTACACGGCTGTTGGCGAAGCGGTGAATATCGCCGCGCGTCTGGAAGGCCTGCCGGGTGTCTATAAATGCCGGGTGATCGTCGGGCCGGAAACGGCGGACAGGGTAACCGGTCATATTGCATTGCGGGAAATCGATGCAGTTACCGTAAAGGGCAAGGTAGCCCCCTTGCGGATTTTCGAACCATATTCAGCAACGCGTAATCCACCAGACCCGGCCTATGCGGAAGCGCTGGAGCGTTACCGCAAACAGGATTTTGAAGCGGCGGAAGCGATCTGGCGCCAATTGCCAGACACAGACGGCCCGGCGGCTGTTATGGCCGAACGGGCACGGGTCTTCGCTGGCAGTCCCCCGCCGGATAACTGGAATGGCGTCTTCGCCATGACTGATAAATAGTCTGCCTGTGCATTCTAAACTTCGGCCGTAACAACCGAATCAATTGCCCGTACCGCTGCCGGAATAAGCTACTTTTTATTGATCATTTATTGTTGTTTCCCCTATAGGTATATTATACGGTGTCCATATAAGGTGGCTTAGTAAATAATTAACACAATTTATTGACTGCGCTTACCGCATTGTGGTCCCTTAGAAGTGGGATAGGGGTTCTAGGAATTTACCATTGACGTCAATCAGCTAGGCGGTGCGATTTGCGTACCGGCAGCGAAGCCCCTGAGTATAGGGAGACTGAATGCATGCACGTCATTGCGGTTGCATCCCAAAAAGGTGGGTCGGGCAAAACAACCCTAGCGGGACATATCGCGGTCCAAGCCGAGTTAGCAGGGGCAGGACCGGTTGCCGTCGTCGATACAGACCCACAGGGCAGTCTCTCGGACTGGTGGAACGAACGTGCCGCGGCGACACCTGTCTTTATGCGCACATCCGTATCGAACCTGCCCGCGGACCTGAAACTTCTTCGCGAGCATGACATCAAACTCGTCGTGATCGATACACCGCCAGCGATAACGAACACGATCAGCGAAGTCGTCTCCGTTTCAGACCTGGTAGTGGTACCAACCCGTCCAAGCCCGCATGATCTGCGGGCCGTTGGCGCGTCGGTGGATATTATCGAAACGCTGAAAAAGCCACTGATCTTCGTCGTCAATGGCGCGACACCTCGCGCGAAGGTGACATCGGAGGTCGCAATCGCCTTGTCGCAACACGGCACTGTCTCGCCATCAATCATTCACCAGCGCGTCGGTTTCGCGACAAGCATGACGGATGGACGAACGGTTATGGAAATTCCCGGACAGGCCATCGCCGGGCAGGAGATCGCCGATCTCTGGACATACCTTGATGAGCGATTGAACCGCACGCATGGCCGTAAAATCCGCCTGCCATTCGGTGAAATCCTGACAGCGGCAAGCAAGGCATTCGGTTACGGACAGGCAAGCGCCTGATCCGGTGGCCTCGCGTTGCAACCCGCGAGGCAAATTGCCGGGTTGAGTTGGAGACAGAAACACTTGAATCAAAAAGCAGCAGCACCATTGACACATGATTTGCTCGCGCGCAAAGGCGAAGCCAGGGCGGCCCGGCGGTTGCACGAGACCGTCAATGACCATCCGCTCGATACCGGACAGCACAACCCCGCACCACAGCCGCAAAACAAGAAAGCTATACCTGCCCGTCGATACCGTTTTGTCGCAATTTCCCTGGCCCTCGGTCTGCTAACCGGGGTTGCGTCCTATCTCTTATTTGCGAATTCTACTGGCGAGATGCCCGATAGAATCCTTTCAACACAAGATGTTCCCCTGCGCGACGCGCCCCCTGTTGTTTTGGCATCTGCAGCCATCTCGGAGGACAAGGCCGAATTTCAGACCGCATCCGGTCCGGCGCCGCAAGCCTTACAACCGGTACCGGTGCGCCCGGCCGACGCCCCGCGGATTCCCGCCGAAAACACCCCCGCAATGAAAACCGTTCTGCCGCCCGCGCCCCCCGCTGTACCGGAGGCGTCTATCAGGACAGCGGAAAAGCCAGCAGTCGTAGCGGTACGAACTGCGACGGATACAACAAAACCAAAGGACGCACCGCCACCGGTTTCCTTGGCAGCAGCAGCGCCGGTAAATTCACGTCCTGTCGCGGGCCCCCCGCAGCAGGCCGCATCAACACCGCCGAAGCCCGTTGCCGTTGAGACGGCAACGCCCGTATCGGCACCAGCGGTTAAATCCTCCATGCCGCATTTTGCGCTTCAACTCGCGTCGCTGAAAAGCGAGGATGTTGCCACGCGCGAAAGCGCCCGGCTGCAACGTCGGCTCAGCGATACACTGACCGAAGAGGCAATAACCGTCGAACGGGCCAACATCGCCAATCGGGGCGTCTTTTTCCGATTGAAGGTCGGGAATTTTTCAAGCAAAAAACAGGCGACGGAACTGTGCAATGCACTGAAGCAAAAAAAGCAACCCTGTCTCGTCGTCCGGCATTAAGATACCAGCTCAATAAATACCGACGGTGCCCGCTTTCCGTCGCAGGAAGGAAGGGCTGACATGCCGGAACATGGTGACCTGGAAGAACGACTCATCGCCATGGAATCGCTCCTGACCCATCAGGAAGGCACAATTCGCGATATCAGTGATATGGTACGCAGGCAGTGGCAGACCATCGACAGCCTGCAGTTGAAACTGAAGCGCGTAGAAGAACGCCTGAACGAAGAACGTGATTCATCCGGCGTCGAAGAACCCGGCGAACCGCCGCCGCCGCATTATTGATTTCTTATTGTCCAGCGGATCGTATCCCATTTGGGTGACGCGCTTTTATCGCAGATGCAACTATCCTATAAGCAGTGAATGAAACTGCGGGTCTGTGGTTAATCCGGCGATAATCTGAGTAATTATGGACGTCTGAAATCTTTACCATTTTCTAAAAACGGCCGTACTGTCATTTACATGCATCCGGCGACATTTTTTTAAGACAGGATTTTTTATTAATGGCAGACCAAAAAGTATGTCTGGTTGGCGCTGGCAATATTGCCAATACGCATGCCGCGGTTCTTAAGGCCAGCAACGGCGTGACCGTAAGCGCCGTGGTCGACACCAACCTTGTCGCGGCCCAGGCGCTGGCAAAACAGTTCAGCGGCGCGAAG
>CAXBEC010000241.1:0-5304 GCA_963974145.1 uncultured Alphaproteobacteria bacterium
TTGGCGATCGAGATCACCAGACGCAGGTTGGCTTCGACCATTTCCTTCTTGGCGCGGGCCGCTTCGCGTTCGCCCTGCTGCACGGTCTGCACGATGCGGCGGAATTCACCCATCGGCATGTTCGCTTCGGTCGCAATTTCGACGATGGCGGCGCGCAATTCCTTGATTTCGTCGCGATGCTTGGTCGCGAATTCCTTCCAGCCCTTGGCCTTGACCCGCGATACCGCGTTCAGCCAGTGCGGATCCATTTCATGGCCGTAATAGCGCTGCAGGAAGTCTTCCCGCTTCACGCCGGTACTCATCGAAAGCCGCATAAGCCGCCCTTCGAGCCCGGTCAGTTTCTTGCTGTATCCATACAGCTGATGCATCAACTGTTCGATCTTGGCGTTGTTCAGACGGACCTGTTCCATCGATTCCAGCAGATCCTTGCGGTGCCGTTCATAGGTCCGCTCGGTCGATTTCGAAACCGCTTCGCCTTTCTGCAGCGCGGCCAGACGCTTGTCCTGCGCGCGGTGCAGCTTCAGATAGGCCGTGGAGATTTTTTCGAACCGTTCGAGAACTTCCGGCTTCAGCGCCTGCTCCATCGCCGCCAGCGAGAGCGAGGCTTCTTCCTCGTCATCCTCGTCGTCGTCATCCTCGTCCGTATCGTCTTCGTCGTCGTCGTCATCCTCGTCGTCGTCAGCGGCAGACGGTAAACCTGCGCCGTTGACGGACGCGGCAATGCCATCGCTGTCCGGTCCGCCGCCATAGGTCGCATCCAGGTCGATGACGTCGCGCAGAAGCATCTTTCCTTCCATCAGCGCATCATGCCAATGGGTGATCGCCTGCATGGTCAGCGGGCTTTCGCACAGGGCGCCGATCATCTTCTCGCGGCCCGCCTCGATCCGCTTGGCAATAGCGATTTCGCCTTCCCGCGACAGCAGCTCCACACTGCCCATTTCACGCAGATACATCCGGACGGGGTCATCGGTACGACCGATTTCATCATCCTGGAGGTTGCCGGCAACACGACCCGTTTCTTCCGTCGCGCCAGCCGGCTTTTCCGCAGAATCATCGGATTCTTCGCCATCGACGACATTGATGCCCATCTCGGAGAGCATGGTCATCGTGTCTTCGATCTGTTCGGACGACACCTGATCCTGAGGCAGAATCGAGTTCAGCTCATCAATGGAGATGTAGCCCCGCTCCTTCGCCTTGGCGAGAAGCTTCTTAACTTCCTGGCCCAGGCCATCCATCAGGGGTCCGTCAGACGTTTCTTCCGTATTCTCCGGTGTCTGAACCTGCGATGTCGTCGCTTTCGTTGCCATCCAGTACTATCTCCACCTCATGCGGCCTGCCGAAGCCAGGGGCTGGCAGGTCTGACGCGCCGTTGTCGGCCTAATCATCTATATCGGCAAGCAGTCGATCGCTTTCAATTGCGTCGCGCCTCGCCGCAAATACCCTCGCCTCATCTTCCACCGATGCTGACTCGGCGGCTGTCCGGCCCAATGCTGCAACTTCGCTCTTCAGGCGTTCCTGCACGCGCCGGCCGATCAAATGCCCCAATCCCTCCCGTGCGCCATCGACCGTCGCTCCAGGTGCGGCGAATGGCGCCAAGACATAGACCTGCCGTTCCAGAACGCCTTCTAGCAGGCGCTCCTCACCACCTTCGGAGAAATGGGCTCTAATAGCGGCGAAATCAAGGTCTATACGCTCAGCAAACAGGTTTTGAAGCCGCTGGAGAACTTTGTCAAGATCAGGGTCGAAGGTCAGCGCGCCCAGCGCCTCGGCGAATTCGTCCCGCAATGCCGGGTGATTGATCATTGCCGCAAGGACCGCCTGCTGCGCGCGACGGTTCATCGTTCCCAGCTTGCCGCGCAGGCTGGCGCCGCCACTGCGGTTCGCCGGCGGCGCCGCGCGCATGCCCTTGCCACCGCGTTGGGGCCGGAAAACCGCCCATAACCGGTCCCGGAACATGACCTTGTAATATTCCTGCACAGTCGCATCGCCAATCGCATCGGCCCGTTTCATCAGCCGCGACTGCAGGTCGGCACGGCGTTCCGGCGTGTCCGGCGGCACGGCGCCCACTTCTATATCCCAGACGACATCCGATAGCGGACGCGCCGCCTCGAGCACCTGGCGCATGGCGCCAACGCCCTGCCGTGCAACCAGGCTGTCCGGATCATCGCCGGCGGGCAGCATCGCGAACCGCAGTGATTTACCCGGCTGCAGCAATTGCAGCGCCCGCTCCGCACCGCGCGCCGCCGCACGCTGACCGGCCGTATCACCGTCGAAACACAGCACCGGTTCCGGGGCGAGCTGCCACAGCGCCCTGATCTGGTCTTCGGTCAGCGCCGTGCCGAGCGGCGCGACAGCCGATTCAATCCCCGCCTGGGACAGGGCAATTACGTCCATATAGCCTTCGGTCACGACGATCTGGCCGGATTCAAAGCTGGCCTTGCGGGCGTTGGCATAATTGTAGAGCGTGCGCCCTTTATCAAAGAGCGCGGTATCCGGGGAATTGATGTATTTCGCCGCCTTGGCAACGCCCATCATCCGGCCACCGAACGCGATGACCCGGTTCTGCCGGTCCGTAATGGGAAACATCACCCGATCGCGGAAGAACGGGTAGGGCGCGCGGCCATCCTCCGGACGCCGCAGCAGTCCCGCTTCCAGCATCGAAACCTCGGATGCGCCGGCTGCGGTCATTGCCGCCTTCAACCCGGCGCCGCCATCGGGGGCGAAACCCAGCCTGAAGCGGCGGATCGTTTCCTCTCGCAAGCCGCGCCCCTGCAGATAATCCAGTGCCGCGCGACCTGCGGGCGTACGAAGCTGCGCTTCGAACCACGCGCAGGCGGTTTCCATTACCTCATGCAAACCCGCCTGGCGCTTTGCCTGTTCGCGCGCTTCCGGCGTTTCCACCGGAATTTCCAGCCCCGCATCCGTCGCGAGCTGTTCAACCGCTTCGGGAAAGGAAAGGCCGCTTGTATTCATGACGAAGGAAATGACGTCGCCATGCGCGCCGCAACCGAAACAGTGGTAGAAGCCCTTTTCCTCGTTGACGGTGAAGGATGGCGACTTTTCGTTATGGAACGGACAGAGGCCGGTATGTTCCCGCCCCTTGCGGGTCAGCCTGACCCGCTTGGATACTACATCCGCCAGCCCGATGCGGCTGCGGATATCTTCCAGTAATCTGTTTGGAAACGCCATAAACCCGGACCTGCCTCGTCAGCGCTCATCTTAAAATCATAGCAGGCCGACCATGCTGGCGGGCAAATAAAAGCCGCCTGTCAGCCCAGGCGTTTCTTGGCGATCGCGCCGGCCTTGCCAAAATCCATCTGCGCGGCATAACGCTCACGGAGCGCCGCCATCACCTTGCCCATCCATTTCAGGCCGTCGGCGCCGATTTCCGCAATAACAGCGTCAACCCCGGCTTCTATTTCCGCATCGTCCATCTGGCGCGGCAGAAACCGCTCAATAATCGCGATTTCATCCCGCTCCTGCTGGGCCAGTTCGGGCCGGTTGCCCTTTTCATACATGGCTATGCTGTCATGGCGCTGCTTCACCATCGTCTGAAGCATCGCCAGTATTTCAGCATCGTCCGCCTCGGCGGTATCACCACCGCGCGTCGCGATATCCTTCTCCTTCAACGCGGCGCGTATCAGCCGAATCGTGGATATGGCGCATTTATCCTGCGCCTTCATCGCTTCTTTTAATGCGTCGTTCAGCGCATCGCGCACCGTTCAACACTCCTCTGCATTGGTCACTCTGTGACACGTGAAGTGGGACGGTAAACGATCATATTCCAGTTGGCAACTTTGCAGAAAATTACAAGCCATTGAAATTAAAAGAATAATTAAATGGAAATACCTTGACCGCACGGCGCGATTTGCTTAGAACACCGACCAACTGAACATGCGCGAATCGTGCGAAAACTCCCTACCGGGAATATTTTCGTGGCGAAACAGTGTTATGCGCCCCGTCAACCCTCACACGAGCGCGGTTACCCCTATGCCGACACAGATACCGACGTCCGCCACGCCGCCGGAAGGCAGCACGGCAGCGTTGATTCTGGCCGATGGCAGTATCTTCTGGGGCCACGGCATCGGCGCGGAAGGCAAGGCCGGCGGCGAAATCTGCTTCAACACCGCGATCACCGGATACCAGGAAACGCTGACCGATCCGTCCTATGCAGGACAGATCATCACGTTCACCTTCCCGCATATCGGCAATATCGGCACCAATCCGGAAGATATCGAAACGATCACCCCGGCGGCGCGGGGCTGCATCCTTCGGGCCGCGATTACCGAACCGTCCAATTTCCGCGCGACCCAGCACCTCGACGCCTGGATGCGCAGCCATGGCCTGGTGGGTATTACCGGCGTCGACACAAGGCGCCTGACCCGGCGGATCCGTGACCTCGGCGCACAGCAGGGCATTGTCCTGCACGCCCCCTCCGGAGAATTTGACATTGCCGCCGCCCGGACCGAGGCAGAAAACTGGCCGGGGCTGAAGGGTATGGATCTGGCCAAAACGGTCAGTTGCACCCAGACCTATTCCTGGAACGAAACACGCTGGGCGCTGGGCCAGGGCTTCGGCCGGCAGGAAAATCCGCGCTACAAGGTCGTGGCGGTCGATTATGGCGCCAAACGCAATATCCTGCGCTGCCTCGCCAGCCTTGGCTGCGATGTGACGGTCGTCCCCGCATCCGCGACGCATGAGGAAATCCTGCAGCATCGGCCGGACGGCGTATTCCTGTCGAACGGCCCAGGCGACCCGGCGGCGACCGGCGAATATGCGGTGCCCGCCATCAAGGGCGTGGTCGATTCCGGTACGCCGGTTTTCGGAATCTGCCTCGGGCACCAGATGCTGGCGCTGGCGCTGGGCGCGAAAACCGAAAAGATGCATCACGGCCATCGCGGCGCGAACCACCCGGTGCAGGACCTGCTGACCGGCAAGGTGGAAATCACCAGCCAGAACCACGGTTTCGTTGTGGATCCGGCATCACTGCCCGCCAATGTCGAGATCACCCACAAGTCCCTGTTTGACGGCACGGTGGAAGGGATCCGGGTAAAGGACCGCCCGATCTTCAGCGTCCAGCACCACCCCGAGGCATCCCCGGGCCCGCAGGACAGCCACTACCTGTTCGACCGCTTCATGACGATGATGGACGAGAATCGCTGACCCATGCCAAAACGCACCGATATCAAATCCATTCTCATCATCGGCGCGGGCCCGATTGTCATCGGCCAGGCCTGCGAGTTCGATTACTCCGGCACCCAGGCCTGCCGCGCGCTGAAGGACGAAGGCTACCGGGTCATCCTG
>CAXBEC010000242.1:0-5280 GCA_963974145.1 uncultured Alphaproteobacteria bacterium
GCCAGCCCCGCGGCATAACCGCATTGCCGCCCCGCTTAACCAGCGAATATGCCGCCGGTATGAACAGCATTATCGCGCCGGCCACGCCGACCCAATAGAGCTCGGCGCTTCCCGCCGTCTGCCACGGCAGCGCCAAAAGGGGACGCGCTGCCCAACAGGCCACAATAACAAGCACTGCACACCCCACAGCGACGACAGACCGTTGCCCGGCCCAATTCCTCAACATTGATAACCCCCATGCGGACTCCCGCGCCTATCGTAGGCCGTCATGCAGGTGAGGTCACGCGCCAGCGGTTCCGTCGGATATTATTTAATTTCCTCAACGGATTCATAGTCATCTTCCCGGAAGGTCTGAATGATTCCAGTCACTTCATCGGCGCTGACCCCCATTGCCGTCGCGACAATCACACCAAGTTGCAGGCTTGCCTCAAGCGTCTCGGGAACGGCTTCGGTGACCCCTTCCTCCTTGAGCCGGCGGCTGTGTCGCAGGTCCCGCGCCCTGGCATAAACAGGCAGGCCGGGGAACAGGGCCTTGACGGCGGACACCACGCGATCCGCCGTCAAAGGGTTGTCCAGCGTGATAACCACACTTCGAGCATGTCTTGTACCGACGGCCTCCAGTATTTCGAACCGCGCGGCATCACCGTAATAGACCGGCATACCTTTCCCCCGGCATTCCCTGATTCGGACAGAATCCAGGTCCAGGGCAATATAGGAAAGTCCTGCGGTGGAAATGACATTCGCAACGGTCTGCCCGACACGACCAAAGCCTACAATCAGGATATGATCGTGCGGCATTTCCTCGATAATTTCGGGGCCGTCCGGCCTCTTTTTGCCCTGCCGCACGACACGGGCGGCAATACGGCCCCCCACGAAGGCCAATAGCGGCGTAACCGCCATGGACAGGGATATGGTGGCGAGAAGGATATGCGTTGTCTCCGTTGGCAACAGGCCAAATCCACCCGCCGTGATAAAGAGAATAAAGCCGAATTCTCCGCCCTGGGACAGGATCAGCCCGATCCGCAGCGAATCGACAAGTTTTATGCCGAATGATCGCGAAAGTACCGCCGTCACGACGGTCTTTCCCAGCAACAATGCGACGAGCAGCATTGCAATCGTTCCGAGTTCCCGCGCGATCAGGATGATGTCGATCGACATCCCCACGGTCATGAAGAACAGCCCCAGAAGAATGCCGCGGAAGGGCCGGATATCAGCCTCAACCTGGTGCCGGAATTCCGTTTCCGCCAGCAGCAGGCCCGCCAGAAATGCGCCCAGGGCCATCGACACGCCAACCAGGGACATCAGCCATCCCGTTCCGAGTACAACGAGCAGGGTGGTGGCAACAAAGAGTTCCGAACTCCGCGAAGCGGCGACGGTCCGGTATACCGGCCGCAACACGATCCGCCCCACGATCACGACCACGACAAGCGCGCCCACCGCCTTGACCGCTGCCAACGCCAGTGCCGTGAAAAATGAATCGCCGCCTTGTTCAAACAACGTCAACAGCATCAGGAGCGGCACGATGGCCAGGTCCTGGAACAGCAGAATGGCAAAGGATACATTGCCGAATTGCGTGGCCCGTTCGCCGCGCTCGATGAGGAGTTGCAAGACAAACGCCGTTGACGATAGCGCGAGCCCCCCGCCAATGATTACGGCTTCTTCGCCCTGGTAGCCAAGCCCCGCTGCAATGGCGCCAATGAGCATCGCAGACACGAGGACCTGTGCCGTTCCGAGCCCGAACACGTAACGCCCGAGCGTCCGCAACCGCGCGACCGAAAGCTCAAGCCCGATCATGAAGAGGAGAAAGACAACACCGAATTCCGCCAGTGTTCGGGCATTCTCGGATTCATGGATAATTGCCAGCCCGTGCGGCCCTATGAGGATCCCCGCGGCCAGATAGCCGAGCACCGGGCTGGTCTTCAGGTACTGCAGGGCGGAAACGACAACGACCGCCGCAAACAGAAAGATCAGAACGTCAAAAAAGATGTCCGGGTGACTCATCATGCCTCTTTCGGCCCTGCGTATCGCATTCGATATGCCATGCAGGACGGATCATCGATAGTGACATCCCGCTTGCCCGGCAACCCTGACCTGAATCAGTAGCCGCGCCAAAAATACAGCCCCCGACCAGAAAAAAGGACTGGTCGTCCGCCGGTTACGAATGTCCGCCGCAGCCCCTATACTGCCGGATAGGGGTTCGCCTGACTGCATTGTCGCGCCGGAACGCGAATCCAAAGATACACGAGCCTGGGACCGCAACGATGGAAAAAGTAAAAATCCTCAGTATTCTGCGGCTGAGCGACAGCGATAAGCGAAAAATCGAAGCCGTCAGTCCTTCATTGGAACTGGTTGACGCGGGCGGGTGGTTCGACGGGGAATACCGGGATACCTGGTCGCAATACGCGACCAGCCGCTATGTCGCCAAAGGTTCCAATGGCAAGGGCACACGCGCCGAACGCGACGCCCTGCTGGCGGATGCGGAAATTATTCTGGCAAGCTTCCCCTTCCCCTTCGATATCCGCTCCCGGGCCCCAAAGCTGAAATGGCTGCACCAGCGCCCGGCCGGCGCCAGCAACCTGCTCGATTGTGATCTCTGGGGCAGTGACGTCACGGTGACAACCTCCCGCGGTCTGGCCAATGCGGAGCCGATTGCCGAATGGGCCATTGCCGGGATGATGTATTTCGCCAGGGATTTCAATCATGCCGAGGCGGACAGCGCGGCCGGAAATTTTGAATTCCGCAAGTACCGGGCGATGATGATCCGGGGCAAAACCGCCTGCGTTATCGGTGCGGGCGGTATCGGGCGTGAGGTCGGACGGTTGTGCAACGCGCTTGGCATGAATGTCGTTGGCACGAAACGCACGGCCCCGGTTGCGGGTGAACCTTTGCCCGACGGGTTTTCATCGATCCATCCTGCGGATGCGTTGCACAAGTTGCTCCCAAGTAGCGACGTCGTCTTTGTCTGCTGCCACTGGACTCCCGAAACCACGAATCTGATGGATGCCAAAGCCTTCGCCGCCATGAAACCCGGCGGTACGCTGATCAATGTCGCGCGCGGCGAAATCATCGATGAGGATGCGATGCTCGACGTGCTGGATTCAGGCCATTTGCGCGGCGCGGCGCTCGACGTCTACGTCGGTGAATTCGAAAGATTGCCTTCAGACCGGATGTGGAAACATCCCCGAATTCTGATAACGCCCCATGTCTCGAACGCCACCGACGTCAATATGCACAAGGGCATCGACCTGTTCTGCGAATATCTCGACGACTACCTTAACGGGCGGCCGCTGCGCAATGTCATCGACTGGGAACGCACTTACTGATGCGCGACAATTTTCTCCACCTCGGGCCGGCCTCACGCCGGGCAGCAAAAAACAGGACTGAAGCACCATGCGTATCGCTGTTATCAACGACTACAAAAATCTGGCGCGGGACAGCGCTGACTGGTCCCGGCTGTCTCCAAACCACACCGTCGATTTCTACACCGACTTTCTGGCCAGCGGCGCCCCCGCCGCGTCACGTCTCGCCCCCTATGACATCATCGTGGCTGCACGGGAGGAAACACTGTTTGATCGGGCATTGATCGAACAGCTGCCCAACCTGAAGCTCCTCATTTCCCATGCAACCCGTAATGCCGCCTTCGATATGGCGGCCCTGGCCGAACGCGGGGTGACGGTCTGCGGCACCGGTTATGGCTTCGCCAACGCCACCGTGGAACTGACATGGGGATTGATTCTGTCCCTGTTCAAGCGGATCCCGGCGGAAGACCGCGGCATTCGCGACGGCGAATGGGGGGTCGACCTGCCGCTTGGCCTCACCGGCAAGACACTGGGCATTCTCGGTCTTGGCGACCTGGGTTCCGGCGTCGCCGCCGTGGGCAAGGCCCTGCAGATGAACGTGATTGCCTGGAGCCAGAACCTCACAGAGGCACGCTGTGCCGAACTTGGAGTCACCAGGGTGTCAAAGGACGACCTGTTCACCCGATCGGATGTCGTCAGCATCCATGTGGTGCTCGGCACCCGCAATCGCGGCCTCGTCGGTGCGTCCGAACTGGCAATGATGAAACCCGGCGCCTACCTGATCAATACATCGCGCGGCCCCATCGTGGATGAAGCGGCGCTCATCGACGCCCTTAACAGCGGCGGCATCGCCGGGGCCGGCCTGGACGTCTTCGATGTCGAACCCCTGCCCGCCGACCACCCGCTTCGCAGCGTGCGGAATACGGTTTTGACCCCCCATCTTGGCGGCCGCACGAAGGAAAATTTCGAGGCGCGCTATCAGGATTGTCTGGAAAATGTCCTGGCCTGGCTGGATGGCAACCCGATCCGTGTCATGACCTGACCGCCGCTCAGGCGGCCTTGCGTTCCCGCCGGGGGCAGGGTTTGACGGTTTTCGCTTCCGGGTCGAACTCCGACCGCGCCGTGTGCGCCAGGCTCTTGCCATAGATGTGCAGTGACAGTGTCGTCGTATCACCATCGTTGCGGACGCTGTGGATGTCATCTGGCATAAAGACCGCCACATCGCCTATGCCGACCACAAGCTCGTGATTGGCGTAAATATCGGCATAGCCCGGTTTTGAACCGTCATCCCGCCGCAACCAGTTCACATTGGTTTCCTGTCCATCCAGTCCGACCACGATACCCCATGTCTGATGGTCATGCGGCTTCACGCCACGCCCGGGCAGCCAAGCAATGACTTCAACCAGCAGCGTATGGTCGGGTTCCTCGTGCAGTACAGTGATACCGAATCCCTGTTCCTCCCCGCATTCGTAATATTCCGGTTTCACCCAGCCCGTATCGTCCTTCATTCGACCGGCCAACGGCGCCGCCTTCTGGAGAACTGCCCGGGGATCGTCATGGGCCGCAACAATATCTCGCAGATCGTTCACCAGTGCATCGATTGAATAGGCAGCCATGGCATTCCCTCCGTATAGAACCAGACAGTCAGTACAATACTGACCGAAACGGACGCCGCCGCGCATAGGCGCCTGTGCCGCACCCGCATCGTCCAGTGAAAAATTCGGTCGATCGACAATTACGATCTTTCGGCTGCGACGGTGCGCGCCCTAGCGTCGGACGCCATTGTCGCGATATTCCGCAAACTATTCGGCGAAGCCCTAGAACTGGAATTCCGGTATCGACTATTTATTTAAGCAGCTTACAGGGAAGTATTAAAACAATAGGTGAGTCCAAAATGTCGATGATCGAATTTCCTTCCCCACCCAGGACTTTCTGATCGACGGGGACTGACAGGAATAGTCCAGTCCGCGCCTCGGACGCG
>CAXBEC010000243.1:0-5250 GCA_963974145.1 uncultured Alphaproteobacteria bacterium
TCTTCTTCGCCCTCGTCATCCATGCCGGCGAAGGCGATGGCGATTTCGGTTGGCTGCGGTTCGATGGCCTTGAGTTCCGTCCTGCCCTCGTCCGCCCATTCGGCGATGAAGACAAGGCGCGCGGTCTGTTGGCCGTCTTCGGTGTCATCGGTGGGATGGAAGACCAGCAAGCCGGCCTCGGCGAGGTAGAAAGTATGCTCGCCGAAGTTTTCCGACAACTGCACTGCGGCGGGATGGTCTTCGGGGATCGGATCCGCCTTGACGGCCATCTTGGCGATCACGATCTGCATTTCGGTCAGTTTCATCACGTCTCCTGCGGGGAGAGGTTCGGGTGGCGGCCGCACTGCCCAATCTGACCGGCCTGCCCATCTGCAATGCGATGGCAGCGCTTTCGACCCAGTCGTAACGGGTTCAGGAAATCCGCGCAACCGGTGAGGCTTATCCGGCCGCGGCTTCGATCAGCTGGAACGGCTCGAATTCGGTTTTGAAAGTTTTCCGTACCCGGCTGGGATCCGGTATCTGGCTCAGGCTGAATGTGCCCTGTTTCATGACCAAGGTTCCTTCCGTGTCCGGATATCTGTGTCGATGATAGTAGCGGCCGCCGCACAAGTCACAAAGCACACGCGAAGTCTTTGACAGGAGAGCGTCGCGGCCCCATCTATTTCCTATGGCATCAGATGAAAACAGCAGCATTACCGGCCGGGCGCGGCGCTATGCGCGGGTTGGCGGCGCGGTCGGGGGGCTCGCGGTACGGTTTGCGGGTTCGAAATATCTCGGCCTCGATCTCGACAAGGGCAAGCATGCCGGTGACCTGAAGGCGGCGCTGGGCGGGTTGAAGGGACCGCTGATGAAGGTCGCCCAGATCATGGCGACGATTCCCGACGCCCTGCCGCCGGAATATGTCGAGGAACTGCAGCAGCTGCAGACCAATGCGCCGTCGATGGGCTGGCCCTTCGTTCGCCGCCGGATGGCGAGCGAGCTTGGGGCCGACTGGCGCAGCAAGTTCCAGGAATTCGAGCGCGAGGCCGCTCATGCCGCCTCGCTGGGCCAGGTACACCGGGCGACCGGGCCGGATGGCCGGCGATTGGCCTGCAAGCTGCAATACCCCGACATGGCCTCGGCGGTGGAAGCGGACCTGAAACAGCTGCGGCTCGCCTTCTCGATCTTCGAACGCTACGACAAGGCGATCTCCACCAAGCAGATCCATGCCGAACTCTCCGCCCGGCTGCGCGAGGAACTGGATTACGTCCGGGAAGCCGCCCACATGACGCTCTACGGCAACATGCTGTCCGGCGAAACCGGCGTGGATGTACCGGAAGCGGTGCCGGCGCTGTCGACGGCGCGGCTGCTGACCATGACCTGGATGGACGGACAGCCGCTGATGGATTTTCGCGGCGGCGAACTGGAAGAGCGCAACGCCATTGCGCAGAACATGTTCCGCGCCTGGTATGTGCCGTTCTACGGCTATGGCGTCATCCATGGCGACCCGCATCTGGGCAATTACAGCGTCCGGCCCGACCATTCGGTCAACCTGCTGGATTTCGGCTGCATCCGCGTCTTTCCGCCCAGCTTCGTGAAGGGGGTGATCGACCTGTATAACGGGCTGTGCAACGACGATCCGGAACTGGCGCTGCACGCCTATGAAACCTGGGGCTTTACCGGAATCAACAAGGAAACCATCGAGGTGCTGAACATCTGGGCGAATTTCGTCTATGCGCCGCTGATGGACGACAAG
Source organism: uncultured Alphaproteobacteria bacterium (assembly GCA_963974145.1). Taxonomy (GTDB): domain Bacteria; phylum Pseudomonadota; class Alphaproteobacteria; order UBA8366; genus MarineAlpha4-Bin1. The sequence continues at coordinate 1,736 of CAXBEC010000243.1, forward strand.
GTGCAGAAAATCCAGGAATCGGAAAGCGGCATGTATGGCGCCCGCATCGCCAACAAGGTGCATGAGGAACTGCGCCGCCTCGGCGGTGTGACCCCGCCGCGCGAGTTCGTGCTGATGGACCGCGCCGCCATCGGTCTCGGCTCGGTCTTCATGCATCTGCGGGCGGAGGTCAACTGGCACCGCATGTTCCATGACCTGATCGGCGATTTCGATGTGGATACACTGGAAAAGCGCCAGCAGGATGCGCTGAAAAAGGCAGGCGTACCGGACGCGGCGTGATCTATCCGGCGATCATGTAGAGTACCAGGACCACCAGATTATTGACCGCGTGACACAGGATGCCGGGCCAGAGCGAGCGGCTGTATTCGAACAGCAGCGCCAGCGCGACGGACAGCGACACCATCTCGACGACAAACACAATGCCCGCCGAATAGACATAGAAATGCGCTGCGGTGAACAGCAGGCTGCTGACCACGGCGGAAATCACGACGCCGGCCTTTTGGCGCAACCAGCCATACAGCAACCCCCGGAACACGATTTCCTCGACTACCGCGGCAACGGGGCCGGCGAGCACGAGTAGCAGGACAAAGGAGATTCCGCCCTGCAGGAAAGGGCGCATCAGGTTCCGACCGCCTGACATCGCGGTGTCCCACTGCCCGGTTGCCAGATAGAACAGGCTGGCGGCACCGACCCAGGACAGACCCAGCAGGATGCCGGCCCATTGCAGGCGCAGGCCGCAGGGCCGCAGCCCCATATCTGTCGGGCGGCGGCCCCGGATCGCCACGACGGCAAGCCAGACCGCGGCGAGCACACCGGCATAGGCGGCAGACCCGAATAACAGGTCCAGCACTGTCGTGGCCGACCGTCCGGGCCGTGCGATATAGCCAAACAGCAGGATCGCCAGCATGAGCGCGGCCAGGAAGCCGAGACCGATGGCCAGGGTGACCAGCAGATCCCGACCGTCGATCGAAACCAGCGGTTCGGAATCAGTTGCCGGAGAAGGATCGGACATAACGGTATCTTCGCGTTTTGTATGTGTCCGGGCAATGCCCCCGGCATGAAGACGGCGGCGCAATCTATGCGCAATGGATCGGTATAAAAAATTGCAGTACGATTAAAAAATAATCATTCATGCGGCCTGACACCGTATGACCGTCACTGGGTGCGCGAAAAATGGCGCATTGCTGAGCAGGGGAAACAAAAATGCCGAATAGGAAAATTTCAAGTGTAATTGCGATGCTGGCCGGGATCGGGGTCGTCTTGTGGCCGGGTCTGGCCGCGGCGCAGGACACGCTGAGTGGCGGCGATACCGCCTGGATCCTGACATCGACGGCGCTGGTGCTGTTCATGACACTGCCGGGGCTGGCGCTGTTCTATGGCGGGCTGGTGCGCGCCAGCAGCGTGCTGTCGGTGCTGATGCACTGTTTCGCGATCTGTTGTCTGGTATCGGTGCTCTGGCTTGTTGCCGGTTACAGTCTGGCGTTCAGCGATGGTGGCTTTGCCAACCCGATCATTGGTGGATTGGATAAGGCATTCTTTGCCGGCATTGGCACCGACGCAATGTTCGGAACCATTCCTGAAGGCGTCTTCTTCATGTTCCAGATGACCTTCGCGATTATCACGCCGGCGCTGATTGTCGGGGCCTATCCGGAGCGGGTGAAGTTTTCCGCCGTGCTGTTCTTCAGCGCAATCTGGCTGTTCGTCGTCTATGTGCCGGTAACGCACTGGGTCTGGGGTGGCGGCTGGCTTGCCGATATGGGCGTTCGCGATTTTGCCGGCGGCATCGTGGTTCATGTTACCGCGGGTGTTTCGGCGCTGGTCTTTGCCGCCATACTGGGGGGACGCCGGGGTTTCCCGGACCAGGTTCGCCCGCCGCATAATCCGGGTATCACCATGATGGGCGCGGCCATGCTGTGGGTCGGCTGGTTCGGCTTCAACGCGGGCAGCGCACTGGCCGCGGACGGCAATGCCGGAATGGCGATGCTTGTGACGCATATTTCGGCAGCGACCGCATCGCTCTCCTGGGCGACGGTGGAATGGATCAAGTTCGGCAAACCCAGCCTGATCGGCATCGTGACCGGCATGGTCGCCGGCCTGGCGACGATCACGCCGGCGTCCGGCTTTGTCGGACCGGTGGGCGCGCTGATCATCGGTGCCGTTGCCGGTATTGTCTGTCAGTGGATGACGACATGGATCAAGCAGACGATCCGGATCGATGATTCGCTCGATGTCTTCGCGGTGCATGGTGTCGGCGGCATTCTGGGCACGTTGATGCTTTCCTTCCTGGCGCTGGAAAGCTTCCAGGGGCTTGGCCTGGCGGAAGGCATGAGCGTCGGTGACCATCTGTTTGTCCAGGTGGTCGGCATCGTTTCCGTCGCGATCTGGTCGGCATTGGCCAGTTACATCATTATCAAGCTGGCTTCGGTGCTCTTTGGCTTGCGGGTGTCCGATGAAGACGAGATCGAGGGGCTGGATATCACGGCCCATGGTGAACGCAGCTATGACCTGTAGGATACTGGAAAGGGAGATCGAGACATGAAAATGGTGATGGCGGTAATCAAGCCGCACAAACTCGATGCGGTCCGCGAGGCGCTGACCGGGATAGGAATCGACGGTATGACCGTTACCGAGGTCCGGGGTTATGGCCGCCAGAAGGGGCATACGGAAATCTACCGTGGTGCCGAATATGCGGTGAACTTCCTGCCGAAGGTGAAGATTGAAATCGCTATCGGTGATGATCTGGTGGAACGGGCGGTCGAGGCGATACAGGGCGCGGCGCATACCGGGAAGATTGGCGATGGCAAGGTCTTCGTTTATGACATGGGGCGTGCCGTACGCATTCGCACCGGGGAAACCGGCGACGAGGCATTATAGTAACCTGTTCAGGAGGCGATCATGGATGACTTGCTGTCAGCCGGTTTGCGCCGGGCTGACCCCGGCAGTATGGGTATCGATGCGGGACGGCTGGCCGAAGCCGTCGCCTTCGTGGAATCGGCGGAAACGCGCTGGCCGCGCGATCTCAGCGCCGGACTGGCGGCCATCGAGAAATCGCGCGAACCGGCGCCCTGGAACGAGGCGCTGGGACCCAGCAAGGATCGCGGCGGCCCGAACGGGCTAATCCTGAAGGACGGCGCAGTCGTCGCCAGCTGGGGCGATACCGCCAGTGTCGAGATGACCTTCAGCGCGGCGAAAAGCTACCTTTCCCTGCTGGCCGGGCTGGCCGTCGCGGATGGGTTGATCGGCAGTATCGACGATCCGGTGCGAGATTACGCGCTCGATGCGGCGTTCGATACGGACCAGAACCGGGACATAACCTGGCGGCACATGCTGAACATGACCAGCGAGTTCGATGGCTCCCTGTGGGACAAGCCGGACCTGGTCGACCGGCACCGGCAGAACGGGCCCGGCTCCGACAATTCGAAGAAGGGCACCCATCGCGACCTGCAGAAGCCTGGTGCGTTTTGGGAATACAACGATGTCCGGGTCAACCGGTTGAGCCTGTGCCTGATGCAGGT
>CAXBEC010000244.1:0-5210 GCA_963974145.1 uncultured Alphaproteobacteria bacterium
GGCATTGCGACCACCTGATCGGCAATACGCAGCATATCTGCGACTGGCTGGTGGAAGCGGGCTGGCCGCGCGCGCGCACCCGCTACCTGCCGAACTTCGTCGATGCCGTGTCCATGTCGCCGATCGCGCGCGCGTCGCTCGACACGCCGGAGGACGCGCCGCTGCTGTTTGCGCTGGGCCGGCTGCACGCGAACAAGGGCTTTGACGTCCTGCTGCAGGCCCTGGCGCAGATCCCCGGCGCCTATCTGTGGCTCGCCGGCGAGGGGCCGAAACAGGCCGAGCTGACCCGGCAGGCGGCGAATCTCGGCATCACCGACCGCATCCGCTTCCTCGGCTGGCGCAATGATGCCCCGGCGCTGTTCGCGGCCTGCGATATCTTCATCTGCCCGTCGCGCCACGAGCCGCTGGGCAATGTGGTCATCGAGGCCTGGGCCCAGGACCGCCCCGTGGTCGCCGCCGAATCATCCGGCCCCGCCGCGCTGGTCACCGAGGGCGTCAGCGGGCTGCTCGCCCCGGTGGAGGATGCCGATGCGCTGGCGGGCGCCGTGCAGCGCGTCCTGGCCTCCCCCGACCTTGCAGCGGCGCTTGTCACGGGCGGTCGGACCGCCTATGAGGCAGCGTTTACCGAGGCAAAGGTCGTTGCCCGGTACCTGGAATTTTTCGAAAGCGTAATGGACTGATGTGCGGAATTGCCGGAATCATGATGCGGGACGGCGACATGCCGGACCTTGCGATTCTGGATCCGCTGGCGCGGGCGCTCGGCCATCGCGGGCCGGATGGCGAGGGCAAATACCTCGCCGGCTCCGTCGCCATGCTGCAGACGCGGCTGGCGATCATCGACCTGAAGACCGGCGACCAGCCGATCTATGAACCCAGCGGCGCCGCGCTGATCGCCAATGCGGAAATCTACAATTATATCGAGCTGCGCGACGACCTGAAGGACGCCGTCTTTTCGACCAATTCCGATTGCGAGCCGCCGCTGCACCTGTACCGGCGCGATGGCGTCGGCTTCACCTCGGCGCTGCGCGGCATGTACGCCATCGCCATCCACGACCCGGGCGAAGGGCGGCTGGTGCTGGCCCGCGACCCGTTCGGCATCAAGCCGCTCTATTATATCGAGACCCCGGAATTCTTCGCCTTCGCCTCGGAACCGCAGGCGCTGCTGGCGGTCGGACTGGCCAGACCCGAAATCGCGCCGGACCGCCGCAGCGAGCTGATGCAGCTGCAGTTCACCTGCGGCCGCGACACGATCTTCAAGGGCATCCAGCGTGTCCTGCCCGGCGAAACCCTGATCGTGCGCGGCGGGCGGATTGTCGAACGGCGGCGCCAGGCGGCCCTGCCATCGGGCGGACCGCAACCGGCGAGCGTCGACGAGGCGCTGGCGATTCTCGACGAGGCGCTGGAGGACAGCGTCCTGATGCACCAGCGCGCGGACGTGCCCTACGGGCTGTTCCTGTCCGGCGGCATCGATTCCTCGGTCCTGCTGGCGCAGATGACCCGGCTGAACGAACGCCCGGTCGTCGCCATGACCGCCGGCTTTTCCGGCACCGGCGTCGCGGATGAGCGCGAGCACGCCCGGATGCTGGCCAAGACCGTCCGCGCCGATTACCACGAAGTCGATTTCACCAGCGACGATTTCTGGCAGATGCTGCCCGAAATCGCCGCGGCGATGGATGACCCGGCGGCCGATTACGCCATCCTGCCGACCTGGAAACTGGCGCAGGAAGCGGCCAAGGAGCTCAAGGTCGTGCTCTCCGGCGAGGGCGGCGACGAGCTGTTCGGCGGCTACGGGCGCTACCGCAGCGCGCTGCGCCCCTGGTGGCAGGGCGGCCGGACGATCCGCGCCCGGGGCATCTTCGACGGGCTGGGCATCCTGCGCGACGGCAATCCCGGCTGGCGCGATCATGTCGCCGCCGCCGAGGCCACCGCCGGCGATTCCGGCCGCTCGCGCCTGCAGGTCATGCAGGCGGTCGACATGACCGACTGGCTGCCCAACGACCTGCTGACCAAGCTGGACCGCTGCCTGATGGCGCACGGGCTGGAAGGCCGCACGCCGTTCCTCGACGTCAAGGTCGCGGAGGCCGTGTTCCGCCTGCCGGACAATCTGAAAATCCACAAGCGCCGCGGCAAATGGATCCTGCGCCGCTGGCTCGACCGGGTGCTGCCGGCGGCGAAGGCCTTCGACCGCAAGCGCGGCTTCACCGTGCCGGTCGGCGAATGGATGCTGGCACGGGGCGCGGAACTGGGCCCGCTGGTCGCGGCCAGCCCGGGCATCGCCGAATTCTGCCATACGGACCAGATCACCGGCCTGTTCGAATCGCATGGCAAGCACCCGAAAATGGCGGCCTGGGTGCTGCTGTTCTACGCGCTGTGGCACCGCCGCCATATCGAGGGAAAACTGCCCCAGGGCGACGTCTTCGAAACGCTGGCGGCGCGCTGAGCCTTGCCAGGGCAAATTTACCGCGCTTTGCGAGAGTCATACAGCATCCAGTAGAACAGCCCCGCGGCGAGGGCGACCGCGACGGCGCCATGCTGGAATTCCGCCGACGCATATGCCAGCAGGAATCCTGTCAGGAGCGGGCCGCAGGCGGCGCCGAGATCGCGCCAGGCCTGCATGCGGGCGAGCGGCCCCACCGCATGTTCATCGGCGGCGAGCGATTGCGCGATGACCGCCGGTCCTAGAACGGCCAGCGCACCGCGAAACAGCAGCATGACCAACGCCCCGAAAACAGTCACGCCCAGAGCGACGCAAATAAAGCCGAGCAGCGTCATCATCGCCGCAACGACGAAAACCTTGCGCGCCCCGTACCGGTCCGCGACCCACCCGAACAGCGGTGCCGCAATCGCCTCGCCGAAATGCCGCATCGCCAGCATTGCGCCGCCGCCCATCACCGCAACGGACAGCGAGGACTCCTGCGCGAAGATCAGGGTGATCGTGACTGCAAAGACCCCGTCGACGCCATAGCCCTGCAGGAAGAACAGCACGTCGATAGGTTTCGGTCGGGCGAGCGAGGTCGGGCGGCTGCGCTGCGAATCCGAACTGTGAACCCGGGGCAGCCCCAGTGCGAGCAGAATGGACAGCGCGGTCGGCACCGCAAGCAGCATGAATGCCGTATTGGGGCCGACGAACCCCACCAGCCAGGCACCCGCGAACAGCGCCAGGATCGGACCCAGCCGCTGGATCGCGCGGCTGATGCCGACACGGGTGCCGACCTGGTCGCGATGCTCAACCGCATAGGTCAGGGTCGCAAGGACGAGGACCGCATAGGTCAGCCCCCACAACACCCGCGCCGCCAGGATCACCACCGGGCCCTGGCCGAAACCGTACAGCGCGGTGGAAACCGTCGCGCCAACTGCCGCGATAATGCACGCCCGCCGCACGCCGACCACCTGGGTCAATCGGGCCAGTACGCCATAGGCGAACACGCGGACGAACCGGTTGGCGGACAGCATCACCCCGACCCAGGGCAGGGTCAGCCCGAAATCCCCGGCATAGACCGGCAGCACCGCATAGAGCAGCGCATCGCCGAGCAGCGCCAGCGACATGATCGCTGACGAACCGATGACGGCGCGCCAGCCGCTGTCGGGCGCCCCCGTCACCGCATCGCGTTCCGGATTAGACGCTGATATGCCATCGCGGCCCCCGATCCATACTCCCCGTCACAACAGGCGGGCGCGCCCAGATAGCCATGCCGCGCAGCCCCCGTCCACCCGGGATCGCACCGGGCATACGGGCAAGCGCCGCAGATAATTTTCACGGCGATACGCATTGATTGACATCGCTGCGTCGTTTTTTTCGCCTCACCCGCCCGGCGGCGCGCCGGTCAGGGCGGCGGGCGCGGTCAGGGTGTCGGGCAGGAAGGGCATCTGCGCCGCCAGGGCCGAAAAACTGTCGGATGATTGGCTTTTATTGGCATTTATCGGCTTTTTCGCCGCCACGCCCGCGGGCGCCGGGGCTTCCGCCGCGCCGCCCGGCCCTGTGAATAACATTTTAAACGATTGGCTTCGATTGGCATCGGTTGGCTTTTTGGACCCGGCGGCCGCATCCGGGGCAGGCGGCGCGGGCATGGCCGCCGCCGCGCCCGCCGGCGGCAGGCTCGCCTCCAGCGCGTCCAGGATCGCGTCGTGCGGGTTGCGCCGATTGGGCCGCCTTCCGCCACGCCGGGATCGCCTCGGCGAGCTTCAGCTGCATCGCCACGGCGCGCAGCGCGGTGTTCAGCTGGTTCTGCTCCAGCGCCAGCTCGTAGATCGACTGCAACCGCGCCAGCACCGCATTGGTATCCGCCACCTGCCGGACCGCGACTTCCTCCCGCAGCGCCGCGATCCGCCCCTGGATATCCACCCGCGCCAGCAACCGGCAGGCCTGCGCCGCCGCATTGTCCTCGCCATACCCCGCCGCGATGGCGGCTGCACGGGCCCACCGGCCGCCGGACATATTCCCGGCAGAACAGCTCCTGCCGCTCGTTCAACTCGGCCATATCCCGTCTCCTGAAAACAGTTCAAAAAAGGAATATTAGCATAAATCGAGGAAAAAAACAATATCGACGCGAAAGGGTGGTCAGGCGAGCGCCGGAAACAGCTCGCGGATACCGGCGGCGATGAACTCGACCGCGATGGCGACGAGCACCAGCCCCATCAGCCGGGTCGCGATGTTGACGCCGGTCCGGCCGAGGCGCTTCCAATACGATACATCTGAAAAGTTTTGTTCAGGATTGTAATTTTCTGCTATTTTCCCGTTTTGGTAGTCGAAAAAAGGGCCCTGAAAAATGACAGAAAACATTCCAAAAGTCTTTATTTCTTACTCTCACGATAGCGATGAACACAAAAGGTGGGTGTTAAATTTTGCAATCCATCTCCGTTCAAAGGGCGTAGATGCGGTGCTGGACCAGTGGGATTTGAAGCCAGGCAAGGATGTAACATTGTTCATGGAAGAACAGTTATCCGTATGCAATTTTGCAATTCTAGTATGCACTGAAAGGTATGTAGAAAAAGCGAATAGTGGTAAAGGAGGCGTAGGTTATGAAAGAATGATAGTCAGTGCTGAACTTGTGAAGAACATTGATGCGGGTAAATTTATCCCTATTATTCGAGGTTGCGGAAAAAACAATGTTCCTCGATTTATTGAAACAAAACTGTATCTCGATTTTACTAGTGACGAATACTTCGAATCTGTTTTTGACGATTTACTGAGAACCCTTTTTGGCGCGGAA
>CAXBEC010000245.1:0-5195 GCA_963974145.1 uncultured Alphaproteobacteria bacterium
AGGGCGCGGGCTCGGTCGACGAGGCGGAAATCCATGGCCGGTTCGACGGCGACCTGACCGTTCGGGACCGGCTCACGGTCTTCAAGACCGGCCGCATCGGCGGCACGGTCCGCTACGGGCGCCTGTCCGTCGAGGAGGGCGGCGAGATCGCCGGCGATATCGGGTCGATCAACACGCCGCTGCCCGCCGCGAAAACCGCCGAAAAGCCGGATGAGAAAGCGGATCAGAAACCGGCCGTGACGCCGGAACCGGCGCCGCAGCCCGTCAGGGAATCTGTCGGCTGACCCGTCGGCTGAGGCGACGCGAAGGGGAGGGGCCGGGCGCTGCCTTCCCGTGCGTGTCCCGGGAGGGGCCTATTCCGCGGCCAGCTTCTCGCGGATTGCCGGCCAGTGGCCATCGCCGGCCGCGATCAGCTTGTCGACGCCGCCCGCGACCCATTTTTCCTGGATCGCCTTCGAATAGTTCAGGTACAGCTTGCCGTCGACGATCTTCCAAGCGTCGGGGTCGGTCTTCGCCGAATAGCCCTGGCTGACCGCCCAGGCGCAGTAGCCGCCATATTGCGGCGCGTATTTTTCCGGATCCGCGGCAAAGGCGTCGCGATGGGCGGCGCTGGCGAAATACCATTTCGTGTCCATCCATTCATGGGTGAAATCGCTGTCGCCCTCGACCGGCCTGCCGTCCTCGAAATAGGCCACGGGGTCATACCCGTCGATTGCCTTGCCCCAGGACGAATAGACCTGCTCGCCGGCCCGGACGGGCCCGGTAAACGCAACGGCAAGGACAAGGAAAAAGACAATCTTCATGATGGGTCGCATGGTCACCTCCGAACTGTTCTCCGAACCGATAATCGACAGACGCCCGGCACGCGCAGGCGCGCGGGCCCATGTCCTGATTTTGGCGCTCCCGTGATCCGGCCACAATTCAAAACCCGATGACGGCCGCTCATATACCCGTGAGGGTCACGGTCTGCCGGGCGACGGTGTTCAGAGCCTGCGCTGTTTCATCTCCGGCTGTTCCGGCGTCAGCCCGGGGAAGATCGCGCGGCGGACCTCGCGGTCCAGATAGGCGGCGAGGTCCACGTAGCGCGGTTCGTCCTTCGCCGCCAGCGGGAACATCAGGACGAGCAGCAGTTCGCGCCCGGTTCCGTCGGTGTAATAGACATGCCGCCAGATATGATGCTGCAGGGGATGGTCCGCATCCGGCCGGGTGTCGAGCCGGATTTCCTCGCCCGGCTTGCGGTCGTCGGTTATCTCGTAAAGCACCCGGGACCACGGCCATGTCGCGTCGCTGTCGGCGGAATCCGCATCCGGAAAAACCGGTTCCAGCGGAATATCCCCGTCATCGCCGCGGAGGATGACCCCGCCGACTTCCGCGCCGAGGACCCGGCGATCCCGCGTGGTGACAAACAGCGCCGCATGGGAGCGTTCGGTCTGATACCGGCCAGACCACCGATAATTATTGTCCGGCATGCCCGCTTCGATGACACCCATGGCGATCGACTGCGGCAGCATCAGCTTGACCTGGTCGGCGAAATTGCACAGGTGCAGCGGACCGAAGGCTTCTTCCGCGATCTCCCGCTGGCTTTCCTTGAAGACGTCGAGCCGCGCCCCGCGAATCTCCCGGTCCATGGTCGCGATGAGTTGCCGGAATTCTGGATCGTCCAATTGCGCCCGGGTCACGACGAAGGAGAAGGTGACGACCCTCAGCGCCCGGCCATCCGCCAGGTGGAACTGGTAGCGGAAGAATACCAGGGGCTCGCCGTTTTTCTCGGCCTCGTCCGTGTGACACCAGAGGCATCCGCCATCGACCGGCTGGATCGGCTTTTCATCGACGATCAGACCGCGCTGCCGGATGTGTTCGGCGATCCCTTCGAGGGAGTCCCGGGCAGGGTCCGCCGCCGAACCGCCGTCCGGCCCGCCCATGTGGTAATTGTCCAGCGTGATCCACAGCGTGCCGGTATCCGTATCGGCGCCTTCGGTCTCGTTATCCTCGTCCTGGTAATAGCCCCAGCAATCGCCGTTATCTTCCGAAACGTCCCAGCGTTCGGGAATCCGCAGGGTGATGGCGTCGTAACAGGTGACCGGCTTCAGCCGGTGAAAATCGTATCGCATGTCGCAAATCCGAAGAAATTTCCATTTCCATTACAATCAGGCATAACAAGAACAAAGATAGAACGATATTGCAAGCTGATTTTGCACGCCCGCCTGCCGCCCCGCGCAACTCTCGCCGCCCGGATGGTCGCGCCGGGCGGGCAATCCCTGTTACACTCTCCCGGTCGGGGCGGCGCTTTGCCCCGGTATCGACGCCTTATCATCCTGGGAGGGGAAACCAATGAGTGCTCTTGGCCTGCGCCTGCGCGAATCCAACCTGTCGCTGACGGAGATGTGCCGCCTTGCCGCGCTGGCGGAGGAGACCGGCTATGACAGCGCCTGGCTGCCGGAAAGCCACGGCCGCGACGCGATCAGCGAGCTCATCGTGCTGGCCGGCGCGACGCAGCGGATCAATCTCGGCACCGGCATCGTGCCGGTCTTCGGCCGCCAGCCCACCCATGCCGCCACCGCCATGGCGGTCGCCGGGATTGTGGCGCCGGGCCGGGTCGCGCTGGGCATCGGCATCGGCCATCGCGGCCATCTGGAAACCGCCCATGGCGTGACCGGCTTCGCCCGCCCGCTGGCCCGCACCCGCGAATTCGCGCAGATCGCCCGCCGCCTGCTGCGCGGCGAAACCGTCTCCCACACCGGCGAGATCTTCACCATCGGCCAGTACAGGGTGGAATGCCCGCCGCCGCAGCCCGTGCCGGTCTATGTGGCGGCGCTGCGCCCGGCGATGCTGCGCATGGCGGGGGCGGTCGCCGACGGGGTGCTGATGAACTGGGCGACGCCGGACCGGGTGCGCGAGGCGATCCCCCATATCCACGAAGGCGCCCGCAAGGCCGGTCGCGACCCCGCGGAACTGCGCATCGCCAGCTACCTGCGGACCTGCGTGACGGACGATCCGGACCGCGTCGAACAGGCCAGCCGCGTGCAGATCGCCCGCTACGGCTCGATGGAATACTACCGCAACTACTTCGCCGAAATCGGCTTCGCCGACGAGGCCGCAGCGCTGGAAGCCGCCTGGGCCAAGGGCGACGCGGACGCCGCCGCCGGTCTCGTCGACCGCCGCATGATCCGCGCGCTCACCATCTACGGCACGGCGGCGGAATGCCGCGCGCGGCTGGCCGAATACCGCGAGGCCGGGCTGGCCCTGCCGATTGTGGCACCCTTCCCGATCGGCGAGCCGGTGGCGGAAACGTTCGAGCGGACGATCAGGGGGTGTGTGGAAGGGTGAGGGGTGTGGGCATGTTCCGGAAGGGAGATCGTTGCAGCGGCTCGATGCCGTAACTGTGCATCCTTACCGTCATTCCGGAAAGCGCAGGGGTTTCGATATTGCCTTGCGCGGCCTTCTCCCTGAAGGAGGCGGCAGGGTTTCCGATTGAAAGGTCTGCACCTTCGGTGAATTTTAAAAATGCGCGATCCGGAGTTTGGCAGAAACAGGCCGCGATCAATGTGGGGTGTCGGAAAACCTTACATGTTTTCATGCCCCTTTATGCGGGAAGAAATATCTTAACATGTTGGAAAACATGAAGAATAAAAATATACCGTAATTATTGCGCCCTAATTGTGTCGGAATTCTTTACAAAATCAATGAAAAGACCTGACGGGGAATCCTCTAATACATTGAAAACAAATAAATAGTTAATTTTGGTCCGTATATTGCATAAAACAACCTGAATTTGAACAAAGAGTAAGGTGTAAAATCGATGTTCTAATATGAGGGTGACGTGATGTATAAGTCGATGTATCAGGCAATTTTGTGCACACTTATTACGCTTCTTGTCGCTTGCTTTCTGGTGTCGCCGGCTTCTGCCGTCCTGGTGTCCAATCCTTGTATCAACGGCGACACCGATGATGAGGCGGATGGACGGCTCAACTTTTGTGCCCTTGAGAATAAAGTCGAATTCGGACCGCAGGGTGGTGTCGGCGTCACCACGGCACAGAGTTTTCTACTGACCATTTCCCCGGCCAATATCAATACGTCCCAAATTATTCAGGGTACGACTGTCGGTGATATTGATTCCCTGAACAATGCCCTGAAAACCGGCCCCATTCCGGGCAACCCGACAACGACGATTGACCGGTTCGTTCGCCTGGATGGCAGGGTCCGGCTGCTGGACGAAAACGCGGTGGTCAAGCTGCGGCTGGAAGGCCATATCGACGGGACACTGGATGTCGCAACCGACACTATAATCTTCGACACAGGCAACTGCCCGCAAAATACCGATTGCAACGTTCTGGCCTTCGGGACGGTCAGTCAGGAAAAAACGGCGAACTTCTTTGAGGAATACCTGTTCTGGGAAATTACCGGACGGGCGATTTATACGGTCGGGTCCAGTCCGACATATGCCGGCATCCCGGAGCCGGGTTCCCTGGGACTGCTTGGTGTCGGATATGCCGCGTTGCTGGGCTGGCGGGCAAATCGACGCCGGCGGCGCGGCACGGCCTCATAACAGCCAGCCCGCCCGCGGGCGCCGTGGACGACGCCCTGCACGACACCGCGACTGGCGTCGCTGCCGAGGCCTTGGCGGCGGAATACCGCGACTCCGGGCATTACCGGGGGAGCGGCGAACGCCGGGCGCCCGCCACTCTCCCCTTCACCCCTGGTCCGGCCGCCCCTTGCTCTCGGCCGGTTTGCCGGGCTCCAGCGAGTATTCGCTGATCGCGGCTTCCAGCACCGCCAGCGTTTCGCAGCTTTCCGCGCGGGCGCCCTTGTCGCGCAGGGCGGCTGCCAGGTTCAGGCAATTCCTGTATTCCTCGTTCGTCGATATGATGGGCTGCCTGTGCTGCATGATCCTTCTCTCCCGGGCTGCCGTCTGTTCCGCCGTGGTTTCCGCCGCCCGTTCGGCGTTGCGGGCACAGGGGAAACGCCGGGTCCCCGGCGCAAGTTCCCTCGGGATGTCCGGGGGCAGGCGGCGCACCGGGGGCGATCACAATCCCGTGCCCGCTTTTGACCCTCCCGCCCCGCGCCCCATATGCTTTGCAGACCCGCAACCCAGCCCAGGAGAATACGCCATGCGCTCCGCTTTCCTCGCCGTCGCCGCGCTCGTCGCGCTCGCCCTCGTGTCGCCCGCCGGCCCGGCATGGGCGCATCATGGCTGG
>CAXBEC010000246.1:0-5185 GCA_963974145.1 uncultured Alphaproteobacteria bacterium
CCGCGATAGCCGGTGATATAGCCGCCCGTATTCAGCCCCGCCGCGACGTCGCGCTGGCGCTGCATCAGCGGCAGCCGCACCAGCGCCTGCACCCCGGTCAGAAAGACGCGGCCGGTCTCCAGCGCGGATTTGTCGTCCAGCGAGACGGCGGTCTGGGCCATGGGGTTCCCTCGATTCAGCCTGTCCGCGATGCGTACCGCACCACGATCCATTTAAAAAGGTACTGCGCCGCACCGGTTTTTCAAACCGGTTTGGCGTAATCCCGCGTTTTTCGCAACGCTGCTTCGCGCTTTGGTTCCGGCGTATGGGAAAGTTTCGCCGAATCCGATTGCGACATACCGAAAATATCAGCCGTCTTGGCGCCGTGCGCCTCGCGCCGGAAAAAGGCCAAATCATGCGCTTCGATTGGTATTTTCGGTATCGGCCTGCCCTCAAAACAGTTCCAGAATCGGCAGCAGTGTGCGTTCCATGCGCAGGGGTTTCACGCCGTCGACGGCGGGCAGGCCGATGCGGTTGTGCCAGTAGACCGGCATGCCGACCGCCGTTGCGCCGGGCACGTCGGCGGCGGAACCGGCGACGAACAGGGTCTTTGCCGGATCGGTGCCGAGTTTTTCCAACACCAGCCGGTAGGGTTCGGGGCGCGGCTTGTAGAAGCCGGCGGATTCGGCCGTGGCCACGGCGGCGAAGGGGGCGTTGGCGCATTTGACCGCTTGTTCGGCCAGCGCGTTGGAGCAGTTGGTCGCGATGCCCATCGGCACGCCGAAGGTATACAGGCTGCCGAAGACTTCCTCCGATTCCGGCCAGGGGTGCAGGTTCGGCCACTGCACCATCAGCAATTCCGCCACGTCCGGGTGGATGCCGGCCCGGTCGGCGGCGTCGCGGATGATGTCCTCATAGGGGCGGTAGGGCCCGCATTCATAGGTCAGTTTCAGGTATTCGCCACGCCAGCGCCGGCCGGCTTCCTCCGATCCGGCGACATCGTCCCATAAGGTCCAGGAATCGAGGACGGCGGTCAGCAGGTCGAAAACGATGGCTTCGTATTGCGCGGGTGGCGCCATGGCGGGTCTCTCCCGGATTCTCGCGCGCTTCAGAGGGGTTTCTTGATGACGTCCCGCGCGCGGCTGAAATGGATGTCGTCCGGCGAGCTGGAGCCGCCGGTGACGATAAAGGACATGGCCTGGTCGAAGGTCCATTCGGTGCGGGTGATCTTATCCATCGGCAGGATCTCGATATAGCCCGAAGTGGGGTTCGGCGATGTCGGCACGTATACCGCGGCCAGTTCCTCGCCGGTATCGCTGTCCCGCAGGGTCCGGGTCATGATGCCGACGGCCTTCATGTCGGGGGACGGGAAATCGATCAGCACGACGCTGCGACCGCCTTCCGGCGATGACCCGGCGACGGAGACGAACCGCTTGGTCGCCCGGTAGACGCTGTCGACGAAGGGGATGGCGCTGATGATCTGTTCGAACAGCCGGATCAGGCGCTGCCCCACGACGCGCCCGGTTGCCCAGCCCAGGACGTAGAGGAAGGCCAGCACGATCAGGGCGGCGGTGACCGACATCAGCACCTCGTTGACCATCAGGTCGGCGATGCCGGGGTTCTGCGGGCGAATGCCACGCGCCAGCCCGCGGATCCACGGTTCGCCCAGGTTGGACAGCTGGGTGAACAGGAATTCGAGGATGAGCCAGGTGATGGCCAGTGGCGCGGCCGTCAGCAGGCCGATCAGGATATATCGCCTGACCGATCGAAACGGCCCGGGCTTCTGCTCGGCTGTCTCTGCCATGTCGGTGCTCCGGTCAATAAGGGTGTGTGAATCTGGGCAGCATATAAGATAGGGGCAATATGTTGCGTTGCAATGTATTGGGCAAGGGTTCAATCCGAATTCGCCCCTTGTCTTGCCGGGCTTGCAGCTTCACGGTAGTTTCCGGACAGAAGCGGTTGCTGTATGTCGTTGAGGGATAGGGAGATATCGTATGTCGGGGATCGAAATCATCGATCTTGCCCCGAATATCGGGGCCGAACTGCGTGGTCTGGATCTGTCGAAGCCGGTCGCGGCCGCCGACATTGATTTGCTGGAACATGCGCTGGCGGACCGGGCGGTGCTGCTGCTCCGGGGTCAGGATATCACGCCCGAACAGCATATCGCCTTCAGCCGCCAGCTCGGGCCGCTGGAAGATCATGTGCTCAGCAATTTCTGCCTGCCGGGGCACAAGGAAATTTTCGTGGTGTCCAACATCATCGAGAACGGCAAGCATATCGGCGCCTTTGGCGGCTCCAAACAGTATCATTCCGATCTTGCCTATCTGGACGAGCCGAGCCTCGGCTCGGTCTTCCACTGCCTGGAATGCCCGGAGGAGGGCGGGGAGACATCCTTTGTCAGCATGAGTGCCGCCTATGACGCCCTGCCGGAAGAGCGCAAGCGCTGGCTGCAGGACAAGAAGGCGGTGTTCGACTATGTCTGGCACTATGAACGGACCCATCGCGACCGTCCGCCGCTGACCGACGAACAGAAGGCGAAGGTGCCGCCGATCGCCCATCCGGTGGTGCGGACGCATCCGGTCAATGGACGGCCGTCGCTGTTCCTGACCGAAATCTGGATCCGCCGGTTCGAGGGCATGGAGGATGCGGAAAGCCAGAAGATCGTCGCCGAATTGCTGGACTTCGCGACCGGGCCGGAATTCACCTATGTCCATAAATGGGCGCCCGGCGATGTGCTGATCTGGGACAACCGCAACTCGATGCACAAGGCCTGTCCGTTCGATGAGACCGGTACGCGCCGTCGGATGCACCGCACGACGATCACTGGTACGCGGCCCTATTTCGAAGCCGCGGCCTGATCGCCGCATATGGCCAACCCGGCATCCAGGAAGGTCATCTACGCCGCGCTCGTGGGAAATGGCCTGATCGCCATCACAAAGTTTTCCGCCGCCTTTACCACCGGCAGTTCGGCAATGCTGAGCGAGGCGGTGCATTCCGTCGTTGATACCGGCAACCAGGTATTGCTGCTCTACGGGGTCAAGAAGGCCAGCAAGCCGGCAGATGCGCGGCATCCCTTCGGCTATGGCATGGAGCTGTATTTCTGGACCTTTGTCGTCGCGATACTGATTTTCGCGGGCGGCGCGTCCGTTTCGATCTATGAGGGGATTCACAAGCTGAGCGACCCGACGGTCGCTGGTGACCCCATGGTGAACTACATCGTACTCAGCCTGGCCCTGGTGTTCGAGGGCGTTGCCTGGACCATCGCCTGGCGTGAGTTTCGCCGGGTACAGGGGCAGCGCAGCCTGCTCGACGAGGTCCGCCGCAGCAAGGACCCGACCCTGTTCACGGTGCTGTTCGAGGACAGCGCAGCGATCGCGGGGCTTGTGGTTGCGTTTCTCGGGATCCTGGCCGCCGACCTTACCGACAATCAGGCTTTCGATGCCTATGCCTCGATCGGCATCGGCGTGATCCTGGCCGCGACGGCGGTGCTGCTTGCCTATGAAAGCAAGGGCCTGCTGATCGGCGAGGGGGCGCATCCGGAAGTCGTCAGCGACATCCGGAAAATTCTGGATGACGATCCGCGGATCGCCCAGTTGAACGAAATCCTGACGATGCATTTCGGGCCGGTCGACGTCTTGCTGAACCTCAGTATCGACTTTGACAGGGACCTCGGGGTGGACGCGCTGCAGGGCGCGATTACCGAGCTGGAAGCGGACATAAAACGCAAATATCCCCAGATCACACGCGTCTTCATCGAAGCACAAAGCCGCAAGGGGCATCAGCACGCGCTGGCCAGCGCGGCGGCTGGTATACCGGCCGGCTGAGGCGTTTCAGGCTTGCGGGAGGTTCCATTCAACCTGTGCAGGTGCTTTACTTTTCATAGGATGGATCAGGCTTACGTGGTGTCCGGATCGCCAGCGGCGCTTCCGGCAGACCCGTATCCGTTTCAGGGGAGGGAGACCCGATGCTTGGCTTGATGATGGAAATGCCGCTGCTGGTATCGTCCCTGCTGCGGCATGCGGCGGCAAACCATGCGGAAGTGGAAATCGTCTCGCGCACGGTCGAAGGGCCGATCCACCGCTATACCTATGCCGATGCCCATCGCCGGTCGCAGCAGATGGCCAATGCGCTGACCGCGCTGGGTGTGCGGCCGGGCGACCGGATCGGCACCATCGCCTGGAACGGTTACCGGCATTACGAGGTCTGGTTCGGCACCTCCGGCATGGGCGCCGTGTGCCACACAATGAACCCGCGCCTGCATCCGGACCAGATCGCCTATCTGCTGAACCACGCCGAAGACCGCTATGTCTTCGTCGACCTGACCTTCCTGCCGCTGATCGAACAGGCGGCGCCGCTGGCCACCGCGCTGCAGGGTGTGGTGGTGATGACCGACCGCGCGCATATGCCGGAAACCACGCTGGCCAACGCGATCTGCTACGAGGAACTGCTGGACGGGCAAAGCGATTGCTATGACTGGCCGGTGCTTGATGAAAATACCGCGTCGTCGCTCTGCTATACCTCCGGCACCACCGGCCACCCCAAGGGCGTGCTGTATTCGCACCGCGCGACGATCCTGCATTCCTATGCCGTCGCCATGCCCGCGATGCTGTGCCTGTCGGATGCGGAAACCGTGTTGCCGGTCGTGCCGATGTTCCACGCCAATGCCGAAAGGGTCACGTTCTCGGCCGGGGTGCCGACGATCTGGCATGGGTTGCTGGGCTATATGCGTGAGCAAGACAAGCGTCTGGATACGATGCAGCGCATGGTGATCGGCGGCAGCGCTGCGCCGCGATCAATGATCGAGGCGTTTCGCGATTACGGGATCGAGGCGCGCCATGGCTGGGGGATGACCGAAATGTCCCCCGTCGGCGCAATCAACACGCTGAAGCCGCATATGCGCGACTGGCCCGATGATGACCGCATGGATGTACTGGCCCGGCAGGGGCGCCCGCCCTTCGGTGTGGAGATGATGATCGAGGGTGAGGACGGTACCGCGCAGCCGCATGACGGGGTGGCGCATGGCGAGTTGAAGGTCCGCGGCCCCTGGGTCTGCCGCGCCTATTTCAAGGGCGAGGGGGCGGATGCGCATTCGGATGGCTGGTTCGGCACCGGCGATGTCGCGACCATCGATGCGGATGGTTACATGCAAATTGTCGACCGCAAGAAGGACATGATCAAATCCGGCGGCGAGTGGATCAGCTCCATC
>CAXBEC010000247.1:0-5165 GCA_963974145.1 uncultured Alphaproteobacteria bacterium
GCCGCGATGCAAGAGGCTTTGCCGCGGGCGTTGTTGTGCTAATCTCCCGTCATGCGCGCGTCCCGAAGGGGCGGCGGCAGTCACATAATCCACTCCTGGGGAGGAATTTAGAATGGCATATGAAAGCATGATCTGCGAGATGATCACCATCCGGGGCGACAATAACGACCCGGTATCAGCCTATACCGCGCGGCCGATGGGCCCGGGGCCGTTTCCCTGTGTCGTGCTGATCCATCACCTGCCCGGCTGGGGCGAATTCTACCGCGAAATGACCCGCAAGTTTGCCCATCACGGGTATGCCGCGATCAGCCACAACCTGTATGAACGCGTCGGCCAGGGCGATGCGGATGACGTCGCCGCCAAGGCGCGGGCTGAAGGCGGCGTGGCCGACAGCCAGGTGATCGCCGATACCGAAGCCGCCGTGCAGTGGATCAAGGACCAGCCCTACAGCAATGGCAAGGTCGGCGTGATCGGCAGTTGCTCCGGCGGGCGCCAGGCCTTCATGTATGCCTGCAACACCAGCAGCATCGACGCCGTTGTTGAACAATGGGGCGGCCGTGTGGTGCAGGCCGAGGACGACCGGCCCGAAAAGCAGCCGGTGCAGCCGCTCGACATGACCAAGGACCTGTCCTGCCCGATCCTGGGCCTGTTCGGCAATGACGATCGCGCGCCGAGCCCGGACCAGGTCGACCTGCACGAAGCCGAACTGAAGAAGCACGGCAAGGATTACGAATTCCACCGCTATGACGGCGCGGGCCACGGCTTCTTCTACTATCACCGCCCGCTGTACCGGGTGGAGCAGGCGCTGGACGGCTGGGAAAAGATCTTTGCCTTCTTCGGCAAGCATCTGAAATAGGCGGGAGGACACACCCATGTGTACGTCGATCGTTGAAATCGCCAAGGCGGAAGGGGCGGCCCGCAACCGGGATGGCTGGTTCAAACTGACCCATTCCGTCGTCGCCTATGACCATCCGCAACGCGCGCTGGATGAAGACGCCGTCCTTCTGGACTTCACCAACCGGGACATGGATCCCGGCGCGCGGGCTGCGGTGGAGCTCAGCCTGGATTCAGCAAAGGCGTTGTATGCGGCGCTGGGCAAGGTGATCGCGGAGGCCGATGCGGAGGAAGGGATGCGGGTCGAATATGCCGGCCCGGCCCATCCCCGGTTCCGCAAACAGGCGCTCGCCGCCGAATAGCGTGCGGGCGGCAGCGCGGCATGCAGGGAAGGAAACGTCATGTTTGACCTGATCATTCGCGGCGACCAGGTGGTCACCTCGGAAGGCACGGGGCGATGGGATATCTGCATCGTCGGCGAAACCATCGCCGCCATTGCGGCCCCCGGCACATTTCCCGACGACCAGGCCGGACGGGTGGTCGACGCCACGGGGAAGATCGTCATTCCCGGCGGCATCGACCCGCATATCCATTCGCTGTGGCACATCCCGGCGCTGGATGGCGGCGAGGCCAGCCTGACCGACGGGCCGGACGTGGTCAGCCGGGCTGCCATCCATGGCGGGACGACGAGCCTGCTCGACTTCGCCACCCTGCAGCCGGGCCAGACCGTTGAGGAAGCGATCAACATCCGCAAGCAGGACTGGACCGGCAAATGTTATGCCGATTACGGCTATCACCTGATGCTGCAGGGCGCGATTGCGCCGGAAATCCTGCCGCAGGTCGGCGAGGCGATCCAGGACGGTTACCCGTCGATCAAGATCTTCACCACCGACATCACCCCGTCACGCCGGGGCCGCAAGATCACGCATGGCCATATCTGGGAAATCTTCAAGGTGCTGAAGCGCGAGGGCGGCATCGGCGCCATCCACGCCGAGGACGACGAAATCGTCATGCATATGTATGACGTGCTGCAGCGCGAGGGCCGCACCGGCTTCGAGAACATGTCGGAAGTGCATAATGCAATGTCGGAAGACCTGTCCTTCCGCCGCATCATCCGCCTGGCGGAACATGTCGACGGCACGCCGCTCTACATGATGCATGTTTCCGCCGCCACCGGCGTCGCCGCCATCGAGGCTGCCCGCGCCCGGGGGTTCCCCATCTATGGCGAGACCCTGCACCAGTACCTGATGTTCACCCATGACCACTACAAGCGCCCGAACGGGCAGATCTACCACACCTATCCCAGCCTGAAGGAAACCTCCGACCAGGACGCGCTGTGGGAGGGTCAGTTGCGCGGCTCGATCAGCACGATCGCCACCGATGAAATCTGCTGCACCCTGTCGACCAAGACGCAGGGACATTGCATCGACGATGTCACCGG
Organism: uncultured Alphaproteobacteria bacterium; assembly: GCA_963974145.1. Classification (GTDB taxonomy): domain Bacteria; phylum Pseudomonadota; class Alphaproteobacteria; order UBA8366; genus MarineAlpha4-Bin1. The sequence goes on from CAXBEC010000247.1 coordinate 2,276, forward strand.
CGGCAATGCGGGCTGTGAGCCGCGCGTTTCGGTGATGTACACGGAAATGGTGACGAAGCGCGGCTACAGCCTGCGCAAGTTCACCGACATGGTGTCGACCAATGCGGCGAAGATCATGGGCATGTACCCGAAGAAAGGGGTGCTGGCGGCCGGCAGCGACGCGGATATCACCGTGCTGGACCCGGCGGCGCGGCGGACGATCACGGCGGCGCGCCTGCATGAAACCGACTACACGCCCTGGGAAGGCTACGAGGCCGAAGTCTGGCCCAGCATGACCGTGCTGCGCGGCAAGGTCATGATGGAGGATGGCGAATTTCTTGGCGACGTGAAGGACGGCCGGCTGCTGAAACGGAAGGTCGCCGAGGACATCCGGAACCGGCCGGCGCTTTAGATCAGTTGCACAGTTTTGAAGGAAAACCGCTGCGGTTTTCTTTTAACCTTACAGGCAACAATCCATTCCCTGACCTTCTGTCGCCCAGGCGGTATTTCAGCGGGATGCGATGAAACTTTCCAGTTTGCCCAGGGTTTGCTGGCCCAGTTCCTCGGCGCCGAACCCCTTCGCGTTCTGGTACTCGGCAGCCGTGCTGAAAACCATGCCCAGCGTTACTTTCGTTGCGCCATTCTGGTCTTCGAATGAGGCCCAGGCGTCGGCGTGCTTCGGCCCGTTCTCGCCCCATAGCAGCGAATAGTGGATTCGCTCCTCGGGCCGGACCTCGTGGTAGCGATGATGGTTCGGAAAGACCGTGCCGTCAGGCGCGATCATGTCGAATAACCATTCGCCGCCCGCCCTCAGGTCGATCCGCGTCGTGCGACAGGAGAAACCGTCCGGCCCCCACCATTGCGGCAGCGTTTCAGCGTTCATCCACGCGCCCCACACGACGGAGCGCGGCGCGCGGATCACCCGCTGCAGCACCATGATACGTTCGGTCGCGCCCGCGAGATTATCCAGCCCCGCGCCAAAACCTTCCCGGTAACCTGCCGCCATGTCCGCCGCCAGCGACGAAAGCTGCACCGTAACGGCCAGCCGGCTGCGCTCCGGCGTTCCCGAAAAATCCGCCGTCACCAGTGCGGCTGATTGCGTCACGCCTTCGGACGAGATCACCTCGTAGTTCACGCTGCGCAGCGCCGGCTGCAGCACCAGCCAGCCGCATTCGCATCGGATGTCCGGATGGCCCTCACCCTTGCAGAGGGAAACCTCGCGCCCACCCACCCTGGTATCGGCCTCCAGGAAGTCGACCGTGACCGAGGGCGATGGCGCTGCCCAGATCGCGCGCGCGGCCGGGGCCGTCCAGGCCTCCCACAACACCGACAGGGGCGCGGGCACGTTCCGTTCGAACGTGAGTGTCGCAAAGCGACCCGCTTCGTTGCCAGGTTCAGCCTGGCTTGCACGGTCTGCATCGGGATGCTGTGTCATTCTTCGTTTTCCTTCATCATATCCATCACAAATCCATCCAGCCGGTCTAGCCGGGCTTCCCAGATGGCCTGCTGTTCGTCGAGCCATGTCCGCGCCGGATCCAGTGCCCCCGGCACGAGGGCGCAGGTGCGGACCCGCCCGTCCTTGGACGTGGTGATCAACCCGGCCTCCTCCAGCACGGAAAGGTGCCGCATCACCGTAGGCAGTTTCAGTCCCGTGGGATCTGCCAGATCGGTTACCGGCGCTGGCTCTTCCGCGAGCCTCGCCAGGATCGATCGGCGGGTCGGATCAGCGAGCGAGCGGAAGATTAACGAGAGCTCGGGATCATACTTAGTCATATTGCTAACTATTATTCGGTTCTAGCGACGACGCAAGGAAAACTTAGTCATATCACTAAGTTTTTTGCCGGACCGCACCAGGGTCCCGGAACAGGCGGTGCGTCTTCCACGGCAACGTCAAGGATGGCATGCTGTGGAACCGCAAACCGGTCAGGAGCATCTGCAACCTGCCGGGCCGGAGGCGCGGCGTATACAATATGGAATCAACAGGCAGAAACAGGGGGGTTCAATGAACGGCAGCAGCAAGGCGAACACAGCGGGCAAACCGGTCGCGGTGGTGATTGGCGCCACGTCCAAATGGCAGTCGGATGGCCGCAATACGCGGCTGGCCCATGGTCATGACCTCGATGACAGCGACCTGCCGGTCGGCATCCGCTGGGGTGTTGGCGGCGCCATCGCGCAAAAATTCGCGCAGGAGGGTTTCTTCACCGTGCTGACCACCCGCACGGCAGCCAATGCCGCGGCGCTGCAGGATGCCATCCGCGCGCAGGGTGGCGACTGCCTGGTTGTGGAACTGGACCTGGCGTCGGCGGAATCAGTGAAGGCGGCCTTCGCCACCATCCGCGCCGAGGCGGGAGATCCCGACGTGCTGGTCTACAATGCCGGCTACCTGGAGGGGCGCGACCTGCCCAAGGAAAAGGAGCTGCTGGAACACATCCCCGTGGAGATGTTCGACACGGCGCAGCATATCGCCAGCCGGGGTCCGTTCCTGGTAGCAAAGGAAGTGCTGCCCGCCATGCGCAAAAAGGGCGCCGGCACGTTCCTGTTCTCCAACAATTCCAAATCCCTGCGCGGCACCAAGCGCAATACCGGCGAGTCGCTGTATTACCCGCGCGTCATGATGCGCACCTTGGCGCAGGTGCTGACCGAGGAATATTCCGAACACGGCATCCATGTCGCCAATATTGTGATCGACGGCACGATCGATTCCCCCGGCACGCGGGCGCTGCCCAAGGCAAAAGCCAACCCGGACCTGGTGATGAATCCAGTGAAGATCGCCGAGGCGTTCTATTATCTTCACACTCAGGACCGGTCCTGCTGGACGCACGAACTGCAATTGACACCGCATGTGACCAAACCAAGTCACTGACCGAATTAAGAAAAACGGCCGTCCCGCGAGGCCGGACGCCTCACAGTT
>CAXBEC010000248.1:0-5139 GCA_963974145.1 uncultured Alphaproteobacteria bacterium
CTTCCGCCGTCTGTTCGACCTTTTGGGTCGTCGAAATATTGACCACAGCCGGTAAAAGGGTTTCAACCAGATCAGCAAAACTTTCCGGCGCCCCGCGCGCCGCGGCGGGCGCCGGCTGCCAGGCCAGCATTGCAGCAACCGGCAGCACAAGCAGCCAGCGAATTGGCATCGCACCACGTGCACGCACGGCACTAATCATTCGATCCACGAAAACCTCCATATCGTCCGGCCCCTCGGCAATGCTTCTGAACAATCCACACCGCCATTTGGGAGGCCATCGCTGCATGATCAATACGAAATGTAATATGCCACAGTATTTCCGGTTTTTGACCCAAATAAGGCAGACTGAAACACATTGCTGTTATCGCGGATCGGGGCTTTTCTCGCAGAGCAGCAGAACGACGCCATGCACGTTCAGTTTCTGACAAACCAGACGATGGCGAAACCGATCAGGAGGGCAGTGAGCCCCCCATTGCGCAGCATGGATGCGGGCGTTTCGAGCGCCGCCCGCATCATTCGCTGCATGCCTTCCGGAAACAGCGCATAAAGCGCGCCTTCGATAACCAGAATCAGCCCCAGTGCCGTGACAAAATCAGCCATTGAACGCGGACCGGCGACTATTCCTTCTTCTGCGCCCCGCCGATATCGTTGAAGAATTTGAAAAAGTCACTGTTCGGGGACAGCACCATCGTCGTGTCATTACCGATAAGGTTTTCCGAATATTCCGTCAGCGACTTGTAGAACTGGAAGAATTCGGCGTCCTTGCCATAGGCCCGTCCCAGAATAAGCGTGCGTTCGCCGTCGCCTTCACCACGCAACTGCTCTGACTTGCGCTTTGCCGTTGCCAGGATGACAACCTGATCTCGATCTGCGGCAGCGCGAATTTTCTGCGCGTTTTCCGTACCCTGTGCGCGCAATTCCTGCGCCTCGCGTTCCCGCTCGGTCCGCATTCTATTGAACACCGCCTGGCTGGTTTCCGCCGGAAGATCGGTACGGCCAATCCGGATATCGACGATTCTGATACCCAGCGGTGCGGCCCTCGCGGCCACTTCGGCCTGAATCTGTTCCATCAGGTTAGCGCGCTTTTCCGACAACAGATCGGACAGGGACGCCTTTGCGATGACCTGCCGCAAGGCGGAATTCACGATATTCCCCAGACGGTTCACGGCGATCACTTCCGTGCCGACAACCTTCAGGAATTCCAGCGGTTTCTCGATCCGGTACCGCGCAAAGGCATCAACCCTGATCCGCTTCTGGTCGGACAGGAGAAGTTCGAAAATCGGCGGGTCGAGATTGAGCGTCCGGCGCTCATACATCCGCACATCCTGCCATGGCAGTTTAACGTGCAGGCCCGGGTCCTGAACAACGGCAATGGGATTACCGAACTGCAGCACAACCGCCTGCTTCGTTTGATGAATTGTGTATAGCGATGTCCAGGCCACAACACCCACCAGGATGACAATAACGCCCAGAACCGCCAAGCTTGCCTTCTTCATGTTCAAATCCTCTGCGGCCTAGTTACCGGACTGGTTGTTTTGCGGCGACTGCCGTTTTTGAATTTCCGGCAGGGGCAGATACGGCACCACGCCGGATCCGGCACTGTTCTGATCGACAATGACCTTCCGCGCGCTGCCAAGAACGGCACCCATTGTTTCAAGATACATGCGCCGCCGGGTTACTTCCGGTGCGACCTTGTATGCCTCGTAAACGGAGTTGAACCGGTCGGCGTCACCCTGTGCTTCCTGTATCTGCTGCTCGCGATAGGCCTCGGCGCTGCGGATGTCCTTTTCCGCAAGCCCCCGGGCAACCGGTACAATAGAATTGGCGTAGGCATCAGCTTCGTTCTGCAGGCGCTCCTTGTCCTGGCGGGCGCGCTGCACATCGTTGAACGCATCAATCACCTCAGGCGGCGGATCGGACTTCTGAAGCTGCACGTTACCGATAATGATGCCGGCAGCGTACTGGTCCAGAATTTTTTGCAGCAGCACCATGGTCTTTTGCTGAATTTCCTCGCGGCCCGCAGTAACCGCCTGATCGAACCGCGTCTGACCGACGACTTCGCGCAGCGCGCTTTCGGCGGCGATTTTAACCGTCGCCTCCTGGCCACGGATATTGAACAGGTACTCGCCCGCATTCTTGATCTGCCAGAATACGGTCAAATCCACGTCGACAATATTCTGGTCGCTCGTCAGCATCAGGCTTTCTTCCGGGACTTCACGGTCCACACTGCGGGCGCTTGTTGAATTGGCCGCGCCGCGAAACCCGATATCGACCCGACGCAATTCGTCCACCTGCGGGGTAAACACCTCGCCGATGGGCGCCGGCCAGTTATAATGCAGGCCCGCGGGAACCGCGGAATTGACAACCTTGCCGAAAACCAGTGTCACGCCCTGCTGACCAGCCTCAACCCGGTAAACGCCGGTCGCAAGCCACACTGCAACAGCGAGCGCGACCAGAAGCGCGATAATCGTCGGCGAAGCACCGCCGCCGGGAATCAGGCCGCGCATACGTTCCTGCCCTTTCCGAATCAAATCCTCGATATCCGGCGGTTGCCCGCCTGAACCACCGGATCCGCCGCGACCACCGCCGCCCCAGGGACCCTTTCCATCGTTGCCGCCACCAGACTGATTTGACCAAGGCATTGCTTCAGATTCCTTCGAGTTTCCTGTTCGGATAGGATAGTTTATATGCTCGCCACTTCCGTGGCGGACTTTCCCTGCCGCGCTATAAGCACATATATGTCAGCACACATATAGGCTGGCAACCGCCGGGGTGCAACGCCGCGGCGGTAAACAGGCCTCGAACGGAGATGAAGTATGCCCACGGTGACCCAGGAACAGGTTCTCAACGCATTGAAGACAGTCGTCGATCCGGAAAAAAACCAGGATATCGTGTCACTCGGTATGATATCCGGCATGGTCATCAAGGATGGCAATATCGGCTTTTCCATCGAAATCGACCCCAAACGCGCGGAGCAGTTCGAGCCCGTGCGGCAGGCCGCGGAAGCGGCGGTCGACGCTGTTCCCGGGGTATTGTCCGTCACCGCCGTATTGACCGCCCATAGCAAAGCCCAGCAGGCAGCGCCGCAGCAGGCGCCCCGTCGGCAGGCGGCGGCACCGGCACGGGAAATGGTGCCCGGCGTAAAACATATTGTCGCCGTTGCCTCCGGCAAGGGCGGTGTCGGAAAATCGACCGTAGCAGCAAACCTGACGCTGGCGCTGGCCGCGGCCGGGCACAAGGTCGGCATTCTCGATGCGGATATCTACGGTCCGTCCCAGCCGCGCATGATGGGTCTTTCCGGGCGGCCGCAGAGCCCCGACGGAAAGCGTCTCGACCCGATGGAAAACTACGGCATCAAAGTCATGTCGATGGGGTTCCTGGTGCCGGAAGACACCGCGATGATCTGGCGCGGCCCGATGGTGATGAGCGCCCTGCAGCAGCTTCTTCGCGACGTGAACTGGGGCGAGCTCGATGTCCTGATTGTCGACATGCCACCCGGTACGGGTGACGCCCAGCTGACCATGGCGCAGGAAGTACCGCTGGCCGGCGCGGTCATCGTCTCGACGCCGCAGGATATTGCGCTGCTGGACGCCCGCAAGGGAATCAACATGTTCGAGAAAGTCGAAGTCCCGGTCCTCGGCATCATCGAGAACATGAGTTATTTCTCATGCCCGCATTGCGGCGAACGCACCGATATTTTCAGCCATGGTGGCGCGCGCGCCGAAGCCGAAAAATTCAAGGTCGATTTTTTGGGCGAAGTCCCACTCGACATTCTGATCCGGCAGACATCCGATGAAGGGCGACCTATCGTTGTCAGCAATCCGGACAGTGAACACAGCAAAGTTTTCCGGGAAATCGCCGAACGCCTGTGGGACAAGATCGAAGGCGCCGGCGCACAGCGGAAAATGCCGAATATCGTCATGCAATAAGCAGGGGGCGTGATGCGCTGGCTGTTCGGCGTCGTCTTTGCATCGGCAGTTTTAACGGGTCATGCGGCATTCTCCGCCGACAACCCGGCCGATGCCCTTGCGCGCATCAACGCGTTTCGCGTTGAGCACGATCTGAAACCATTGCGCATGGAAGCACGCCTGGCGATCATGGCCCGCGATCAGGCACGGGACATGGTCGAGAAACAGTATTTCGGCACAAGGAGCCCGGCGGGGAAATCGCTGAAAACGCGGCTATCCGATGCAGGCTATGCCTATCGGCAGGCGGCACAGCAGGTTGCTGTGGGCTTTGCCGACGGGCGCGCGGTTGTCGACAACTGGATCCGGCGCGGCGACAGCCGGCAGGTTCTGTTAAGCAGCACACTGACCGAAACGGGTATCGGCTACGCGAACCGTGGCAATGGCGCTTTGGACCATTACTGGGTCATAACGCTGGCCGAACCGACACGGCAAGCCGGGGCAAACTGGCAGCGTGACATCCTGCGGCTCGTCAACCGGTACCGCGCCACACACCGATTGAAGCCGTTGAAACCCGACAATGCCCTGCACCGTTCGGCACAGGCCCATGCGGACGACATGGCCACACGCGACTATTTCGATCACGTCACGCCAAACGGACGGACGGTCGGCGACCGGGCAACGGCTGCAGGCTATCGATGGCAGGCCATTCTTGAAAATCTCGCCGCCGGCCAGCAGGACCCCGCCGAAGTCGTCGCCGGATGGATCGGTTCGCCGCCGCACCGGCGCGCCATGCTGACCCCGGACATCGATGATGCCGGTGTCGGCTATCGATTTCTCGCGCGCGACGTGGGCCGGACACAACAATATCACTACTGGGCGCTGAATATGGGCCGCAAGCGCTAACCCCGCTTGATCCCGCCGGTCCTTCGCGGCACTCTCCCGCGAAATCAACCGGGAAGGATAGGATATGCGCGAAAACAAGCTGAAAACGATGTGGGCAGAGGACAAGGGCGCCCTGAACTGCTGGATGAATACCGACGGTTCGCTGGCGGCGGAAGCGATGATGGCCGCACCATGGGATTCCTTCACCATCGACATGCAGCACAGTCTCGTCGACTGGCACTCGGCGCTGGCCATGCTGCAGACCCTGTCGCAGGGCGACCGGCCGATCTTCATGCGCGTGCCCTGGCTCGACCCGGCCTGGATCATGCGGGCGCTGGACGGCGGCGCC
>CAXBEC010000249.1:0-5126 GCA_963974145.1 uncultured Alphaproteobacteria bacterium
CCGGCCATATCGACCACGGCAAGACGCTGCTGGTGAAGGCGCTGACCGGCGTCGATGCCGACCGCCTTCCGGAAGAAAAACGCCGCGGGCTGACCATCGATCTGGGCTTCGCCTACCGCCATCTGGATGACGGCGCCGTGCTGGGCTTTGTCGATGTGCCGGGCCATGAAAAATTCGTCCGCAACATGCTGGCCGGTGTCGGCGGCATCGATTTCGCGCTGCTGATCATCGCCGCCGATGACGGCCCCATGCCGCAGACCGAGGAACATCTTGCGATCCTCGACCTGCTGGGTATCAGCACCGGGGCCATCGCCATCACCAAGACCGACCGGGTCACCCCGGCGCGGCTGGAGGACGCCAAAGCCGAAGTCGAAATCCTGCTGGACGGCACGACGCTGGAGAATGCCCCGGTCTTCCCGCTATCCGCCATGACCGGCGAAGGCGTCCCGGCCCTGCAGGCGCATCTGGAAGCCGCGGCACGCAGCATGGCGGCGCGACCGGACAGCGGCAATTTCCGTCTCGCGGTCGATCGCACCTTCACCGTCGCCGGCGCCGGGGTGGTGGTCACCGGTACGGTCTATTCGGGCCAGGTATCGGTCGGCGACCGGCTGGTCATTTCACCGGAAGGCACACCGGTACGGGTGCGGGGTATCCACGCCCAGAACCGCGATGCGCCGGTGGGCCGGGCGGGCGAACGCTGTGCACTGAACATTACCGGTTCCGGTGTGGGGCTCGATTCTGTCCAGCGCGGCGACTGGGTTCTATCGGAAACCGCCCATGCGCCGACGCGGCGCCTTGACGCCACGATACGCCTACTGAACGACGAAAAAAAGCCGCTGCGGCACTGGACCCCGGTCCATGTCCATCTGGCGGCCAGCGCCGAAACCGGCCGGGTCGCGATCCTGGAAGGCGGCTCAATCGCGCCGGGTGAAACCGGGCTGGTGCAGCTCGTGCTCGACAACCCTGTCGGCGCGCTGGCGGGCGACCGCTTCATCCTGCGCGACCAGTCCGCGCGGCGCACCATCGGCGGCGGGCGCATCGTCGATCCGTTTTCGCCGGCGCGCGGCCGGGCACGGCCGCAGCGGCTTGCGGTGCTGCATGCCATCCGCGACACGGGGCCGGCGGCGGCACTGGCTGCGCGGCTGGAACGCGCCGTGGACGGCGTCGACCTCGGCCGGTTCATCCGGACCTATAACCTGACGCCGGAAGAGGCAGCCACCCTGTGGGAGGATGTGCAGATGACCCGGGTCGGTTCCCCGCCGGACCAGACGGGCATTTCCCCCGCCAATTGGGATGCGTTGCGTGACGATATCGTGACGGCGCTGCGCGACTGGCATGCCAGCCGCCCCGACCAGCCGGGACCGGAAGAGGCGCGGCTGCGGCGGGCGTTGACCCGCAAGCCCGGCCCGGACCTGTTCAGCGCGGCAATCCTGGACCTGCTGCATGGCAAACGCATCGCGCGCGACGGCGTTTACCTGACCCTGCCGGGCCACCGGGCGGTATTTTCCAGCGAGGATACGGCGATCTGGGAACAGGTCCGCCCGATGCTGGAGGAAGGCGAACTGCGCCCGCCGCGGATGCTGGAAATTGCCGAGGCCATTTCACGGGATGGCCGCACCACCGAACGGTTCCTCACCCGCGCCGCCCGGGCCGGGCTGATTCACCAGGTCGCCGATAATCGCTATTACCTGCCGGAAACCCTGCTGCAACTGGCGGAAATGGCGGCGGCGCTGGCGAAGGAATCCACCGGCGGGCATTTCTCCGCCGGCGAATACAACAAGAAGACCGGAATCGGCCGGAACCTGACGATCAATCTGCTGGAGTTCTTTGATAAAAAGGGCCTGACCCGCAGATCCGGCAATGAGCGTACCGTGATCGTGCCCGCAAGGGATATTTTCGGGAACCGGGCGCCCTAGGCCTGTATCACGGACCGCGGCAAGCAGACGCTACCGTCGCGCCATCGCCGGGCCGGACGGGATTGCCCCGGGATTGATCCGTGGTTTCTGGAAGAGATGCAACAGTTTTCGGATCGATTTCGGCGAACACCAGTGCCGTTTTTCCGGCCGCCGCTTTTCCATCAGATCGTTTACGATCGCGGCAATGACCTGCCGCTGCCGGCCGACATCCAGATTCAGATTATCCCGTGCGACCTGTTCTTCAACTGCTGTCTTGACCCTGGGCCACAGCCGGCGCGCCATGTCCATATCGTCATAAGCCCAAACAATAGTTGCGCAATACATACCCACCCTATCGCCCTCACGTGTTTAATAACCTACCCAAACCCAGCATTAAATATAACGAATACTGTGATCAGTCAAAATAAAAATATTTTATACAATATTAACGAATATTAATATTTGTTAACGTTAAGTGCAATTTTATATTATTAATTTTATACTATACTTAACTATATTTTTTCGCGATATTTCGTAAAATTTTATGTATCTTCTCTTTGAAACAAGAGGACTTACGATTTTCAAGCGCCGCATCGGAATTCATGCCAATATTACCGATACTTACTCAAATACCTTCAATTATCCGGGGATTGTGAAGCAATGAAAACTTATCGGGGTAGTTGTCACTGCGGCGATGTCGTCTTCGAGATCGAAACCGATCTTGACGGCGTCGCGGTCTGCAATTGTTCGATTTGCCGTCGCCGGAATGCCGTCATGCACCGGGTCACGGCCGACCGGTTCCGTCTGCTGCAGGGTGAAGACTCGCTCGCCCTCTACCAGTTCAATACCGGCGCGGCGAAACATTATTTCTGCAAACGCTGCGGAACCTACCCGTTCCACCGTCCCCGGATCGCACCGGACGCCTATACCGTCAACGTATTCTGTCTGGACGGGGTCGACCGCGACCTGGTCGCCACCTTGCCAGTCACGCATATCGATGGCAGGGGATTTTCAGTCCAACCCGGCCCGGCGGACGCCTGACGAAAGAACCGGCAGATCGCGATACCCGGCCGGAATCATTTCTGCTGTCACATCAAAGCGGTAGCGCCTTGTCCGCCATCAAAACTCTGGCACGACAACACGTCATGTGATTATATCGTCCCGATTTGGACGGTGCGGCACAGCATCGCCGACGGGACCTTCAGTTCCGGTCTGAGAACTATTGATAGGGAGGATTAATGATGAGAAACGCAATTGCCGCGTTGTCCGCGGCTGCGCTGCTGAGCACGGGCGTCGCCTATACGGCCGGCGCCGCCGATCTGCCGGAAACCAAGATCAAGGTTGTCGGAAACTACAGCACGGTCATCCAGACCAAGAATGTCGAAAAACCGTTCTGGACCAAGACGATCGGCGAAAAGTCGAACGGCAAGATCATGGTCGAATACGAAGCCCAGGATGTTCTGGGGATCAAGGACTTCTCGATGCTGCGCCTGACCCAGGCCGGTGTTGCCGATTTCGCATCCAGCGACATTTCCAAGATGGCGGGCGATGACCCGGTCTTCGAAGGCTGCGATCTGGCCGGCATCACCACGGACCTGCCGACCGCGCGGGCAGCCTGTGATGCATGGCGTCCGATCATGCAGGAACACATGCAGAAAAGCTTCAATGCCAAAATCGTGGCGCTGGGCAACAACCCGCCGATCGTGTTCTGGTGCAACACGCCGATCGACGGTGTCGACGGCCTGAAGGGCAAGAAGATCCGCGTTTTCAACACGACACAGTCGGACTTCGTCGCCGCAGTTGGCGGCACCTCGGTCACCATGGCCTTTGGCGAAGTCGTCCCGGCGCTGCAGCGCGGCGTTGTCGATTGCGCGTTGACCGGCACGCTGTCCGGCAATACCGCCGGCTGGCCGGAAGTCACCACCCACCTGTTCCCGCTGCCCGTCGGCTGGTCGATCTACTACACCGCCGTCAACCTGGATGCGTGGAACAAGTATCCGCCCGCGGTCCAGACATTCCTGACGGAAAACCTGAAGGACCTTGAAGACGGCAACTGGGAAATCGGTGCCCAGGCAACCGCGGAAGGCGTCGCCTGCAACATCGGCAAGGACCCCTGCACGCTCGGCAAGAAGTCCGACCTGACACTGGTCGAACTGACCGATGCCGACAAGAAGCGCCGCGCCGAAATCGTCCAGGACGTCGTCCTGGTGAAATGGGGCAAGCGCTGTGGCAAGGACTGCGCCGCGAAGTGGAACGATACGGTCGGCAAGGTCGTCGGCCTGACCATTCCGCTCGACAAGCTCTAGAACCGCAACACCGTATCGCCGCCGCGGTTTTTCCGCGGCGGCGACCGGTAACGGGATAATCTTTTCATGGATCGACTGCTGGAGCTGGCCCACCGCCTCGCGCGCTATGGCGCCTGGGTTGCGGGCGGGCTCATGATTGCCGCCGCCGTGCTGATCGCCATCGATATCGGCATGCGCAAGCTTTTCAATGAATCGGTTGGCGGCGCCAGCGAATTGTCGGGCTATGTTTTGGCAATCAGCGCGTCCTGGGGATTCGCCCTGACCCTGCTCGATCGCGCGCATATAAGGATCGACTCGCTGTATATCATCCTGCCGGTCAGGATCCGGGCGCTGCTCGATATCCTCGGGCTGCTCGTCATGCTGGGTTTCATCGGTTACCTCACCTGGCTGTGCAACCATGTCTTCATGCAGAGCTGGCAGCTAAACTCGCGGGCGCTGACGCCCATTGCGACGCCGCTGGTCTATCCCCAGTTCCTCTGGGTTGCCGGGATGGTCTATTTCCTCCTGGTCATCGTACTGCTGCTGGTCCGGGCGCTGATGGCCCTCTTCACCGGCGACATCGATACGATCCAGCGGATCGCCGGCTCACGCACCAGCATGGATGAAGTCCAGGAAGAACTCGAAAACATCGGCGCGCGCATCCAGACGACGGGCGGCAACCGATGATCTGGGTCGCCATCGCCCTGCTGATCGCCCTCCTGGCCATCAGCATTCCCATCGCCGCCGCCATGGCGCTGCTCGGCCTGTCACTGGATTATTTCTATTCCTTCCTGCCGCTGCGCCTGGCGCTGGGCGAGATGAGCTGGGGGGTTTCCACCGACTTCATCCTGTTCGCCATTCCGCTTTTCGTGCTGCTCGGCGAGATCCTCCTGCGCTCCGGCATTGCCGAACGCATGTACGCGGCGATGAGCCAGTGGCTGTCCTG
>CAXBEC010000250.1:0-5111 GCA_963974145.1 uncultured Alphaproteobacteria bacterium
GTCCGGATTATTCTCGCAAAGCCGCTCGAGGAGCCCGGGGTCCGGAGCATCGAGAAGGAGGGGGGCTATCGCGGGGAGGCCGCTCTCGTTCGGATCGAGGTTCTGGGAAAAAACCGCGTTCCCGTTCAGGGAAGTCCCGTCCGGGGAAAGCGTCTCGGGTGGTGCTTGCAGTTCGTTTTCCATTGCGGAAACTCCTGACCAAGAGTGTTCAGCCGAATGGTGTCCTCAGCCGTCAAGAATATACGGTTAAGCCGCTTGTTTTAAAGAATAAAATTCCATACTGGCTGGTTTCGTCCCGGAAGGGTGATCGCGGGAAAATGGATTCAGGCTTTCGGGCGGGGCGTCAGATGCCTCGCATCCGGCGCGGCGCGGTGGTCGACCGCGCGCAGGGTGATCGCGTTCACCGTATAGGCGCCCATCAGTGCCGTCAGTTCCATCAGCCCGGCTTCGCCATAGCGCTTCCGTACGGCCTCGAAGGTCGCATCGGTGACATGCTTGTCCTCCAGCAGTTCGCGGCCATAGCGGATGATCAGCGCCTCGTCGGGTTTCAGCCCGTCCAGCGGCGCGAAGGTATCGATGGCGTGAAAGGCTTCCTCGCGCCCGCCGGCGGCGAGGCCCAGCTTCACATGGGCGGCCCAGATATAATCCACATCCGCCGCCCGCACGGCAGTACAGACAGCCAGTTCGGTTTCCTCCTGGGTCAGGGAAGTATGGTAGCGCAGGTGTTCCACCAGGTCCGACAGCAGGGCCCCGGTTTTTCCGGCATAGGTCAGGTAGCTGCTGGGCGGCGGCACCGTCGTGCGGGTCGCGTGAATATGGCGCATTGCCGCGCGGGTTTCTTCGGAAAATCCCTCGGAATCGGTCGGTATCGGTAGTCGTGGCATGGCGGCACCCCCCTCCCTCTATGGCGCCTTCACATGGCTGCTCAATCGCCGGAGGCAATTCCAGCAAACCCTGGTCCGGTCTGGTTTATTGCAAGGGGGCCAGCTTACGCTTTTCGTTTCCGTTCGCGAATACCTTTTGTGACGACAGGGCGCGCGTTGTGCCGGACGAACGGGCTGCGCCGGGGCGCAACGGTCAATCACGCATGCGCGGCAGCCGGCGATGCAGGGGGCGGTGGGGCCTCGGTTTCGACCCGGTTGCGGCCACCTTCCTTGGCGCGATAAAGGGCGTCATCCGCGCGGCGGACCATGTCGTCCTCGCCGTCGCCGACACCCATTTCGGTTACCCCGAAGCTCGCGGTCTTTTGTCCGACGGTGGGGAAGTCACAGGCGGCTATCGCGGCACGAAGGTTTTCCGCCAGTTTCCGTGCCCCTTCCATACCGGTCTCCGGGCAGATGATCAGAAATTCCTCACCACCCCAGCGACCCAGCATGTCGATATTGCGGATATGAGACCGGACAAGACCCGACATTGCCACCAGGACCGCGTCGCCGACCTGATGACCATGGGTATCGTTGACCTGCTTGAAGTGATCGATGTCAAAAATGATGATCGATAGCGCATGCGGGTAGCGTATGGCCCGTTCAATCTCGTGCTCGAATGTTTCGTCCAGTTTCAGGCGATTGGGCAGTCCGGTCAGCCGGTCGGTCTCCGACAGGACCTCGATGCGTTTCTTGTCCGTGATGTCGTAACGCAGCGATGTGTATCCGATGTATTTGCCATCGCGGTCAAAATCGGGCTCCACCGTCACATCGACCCAGTAGGGGCTGCCGTCCTTCGCCATGCTCTTCAATTCACCGGTCCAGCGTTTGCCGGCCAGTGAGGCGGTCCGCAATTCGTTGTAAATTTCGGGCGGCGTATCGGGATGACCAAACAGGGCATGTGTCTGGCCGACGATTTCTTCCTTGGGATATTTGGAAATCCGGGCAAAGGCGTCCGAGGCGTAGGAAATGACGCCGTTGGCATCGGCGCGGGACATGATGACATGGCGATCGATGATATCGACCTGGCGTTGCAGGGTATCGCGGGCGTCACGCAGTTCGGCTGTCCGTTCGGCAACACGGCGTTGCAGATTTTTCGCAATCACAAACAGGCTGATACTGATCAGCGCCAGCAGCGCGGTGACGCCGATGACCCAGCGTACCCAGACCGGCATCGTCCGCGGTGCATCAAGGTAATCCCGATAGTCGACATTGCCCAGGACGGCGTTGGCAGGCACCATTTGCTCTTTGCGGTATATGTCCGCGATCCGGCTGAACCGCTGTGTATTCAGATGGCCGATTTCAATCAGGTCCGGCTGGATCATCTTCGCGGTCATTTCCGCTTCGTATTCCAGGTGCTCCGGGCTTTTCTTTGCATCGTACCAGTTGGTCAGCCACAGGTTGACTTCATCCGGGTTTTCCAGCGCATATTTCCAGCCACGGATTGATGCACGCCGGAAACGCAGGGCGAAATCCGGCCGGCTGCGCATCAGCTTTTCGCTGGTGAACAGCATGTCGCCGTAAAAATCGATCCCGTAATTCAACGGATTGATGATCCGGATCGGGATGTTGTTCTGTTCGTAAAAGAAAGGCTGGTTTGTCAGGTAGGCCGACATAGCGTCGGTCGAACCGTCCAGAAGGGCGTTATCCTGAAAGCTGTGCGGGACATGGACCGTGTCGCCGCCTCTCAGGCCTTCCTGGTGGAACAGTGCCGTGATCGCGGCATCGTCGATGCTTTGCTGACGCATGACGCGCTTGCCACGTAATCCGGCCGGGCCAAGGATATTGTCTTCGGCCCGCGTCAGCAGGACCATCGGCGAATGCTGGAATATGGCCGCCAGCGCCACAACCTGGCTGCCACGCATTCGGTGCAGGATCAGGCTGGCGTCGGAAATGCCGAAATCGGCCTCACCGAGCAGGACATTGTCGATTGGCGATTTCGTGGAATCGCGCTCCACGATTTCCACGTCGAGGTCTTCCTCGGCATAGAAACCCTTTTCCTTTGCGGCGTAATAGCCCGCAAACTGAAACTGATGGAACCATTTGAGTTGCAGGACAGCCTTTTCCGCAGCCTGCGCGCCACCGAGCGGCAGGGCGAGCATTGCGGCACAAAGCGCAAGCCATAAGATGTGGCGGGGACCCGACAACTCACTCATGCGTTGATCCTTAGCACCCAACGACCCGGAGCGAAATACCGTATAATCCCTAACAGGTGGTTGATAACATCCAGAAACCTGCCCGTCACCGGGGATTGCGGACCATGTGGCCGGTTACGGCGAGATCGATGGTCTGCCTTCGGTCGTTCGGTATGTCAGTCCAGCGTCTGGCGTATTGCCGCCAGCGTCGCGTTCAATGCCGCCGCGTCATAGGGAATAGCCGGATGCGCGCCCCAGATCGGGCCGGGCCAGGCGGCGTCGGTGCGGAAGCGGGCGACGATGTGGATGTGCAGTTGCGGGACCATGTTGCCGAGCGCGGCGACGTTGATCTTGTCGGGGCTGTGCAGCGACTCCAGCGCGCGGGACGCGCGGGTGATCTCGGTCATCAGCTGCGCCTGATCATCCGCATCCAGGCGATGGATTTCGGTCATACCCGCCCGCGCGGGCACGAGGATCAGCCAGGGATAGCGGCTGTCCTTCGCCAGCAGCACGCGGCAGAGCGGCCAGCGCGCGGCTTCCACCGTATCGGCCGCGAGGGTTTCGTGCAGGGTGAATTCAGACATTGCCGATCCTCATCCCTTGCCGCACGAAACCCGTATCACCCCTTTGATCAGAACGCCTTGCCCGAGCCTTCGCGGTATTTGTTCGACGGCACGAAGCCCGTTTTCACCGGGTCGCGCGGTTCGGGCACCCAGAGTTCCCGGTCCGGATGCATGCCCGCGCCATACACGGCGGAAACGGCCGAACGGCGCATGCGGTTCAGCAGGCGGGTATCCGCCTTGCCGATGGCCGGATGGGTGCCGCCATTATCGGCGACGACCTTGTCCCAGGCGGCCTTGCGGGCCTTCAGCGTCGCCGGGTCTTTCAGCGCGGTGCAGTTCAGCTCGTTGATGTTCAAATCCGCGGTGATCTCGTCGCCGTCCTCGACGAAGGCAATCGGTCCGCCAAGTGCGGCTTCCGGGCCGACATGGCCAATCACCAACCCGACCGACCCGCCGGAGAAGCGGGAATCGGTCATCAGGCCCACGGTGATGCCTTTCTCGCGGCACAGCGTCGTGATGCGCGAGGTGGAATCGAGCATTTCCGGCATGCCCGGCGCGCCGCTCGGCCCTTCATAGCGCATGATGACCATGTCGTGGTTCTCGAACACATCGGGGTTGTTTTCCAGCGTGTCCAGCAGGTCCATCTCGCTGTTGAAGACGCGGGCCTTGCCGACAAAGACGTTGTTTTCCAGCCCGCCTTCGACGCCGGCCAGCTTCAGCACAGCGCTGAATTCCGGCGACAGGTTGCCGCCCAGCAGCCGCAGCCCGCCGGTCGGCTTGTAGGGTTTTTCCACCGGGTAGATGACCGTGCCGTCGGGCACCGGCGGGTTCAGCCGCGCGACCTGTTCGGCCAGGGTTTCCCCGGTACAGGTCATGCAGTCGCCGTTCAGCAGCCCGGCATCCAGCAGTTCCTTGACGATCACCTGCACGCCGCCCTTGGCGTCGATATCGACCATCGAGTAATTGCCGAAGGGCCGCGCATCGACCAGAACCGGCACCACGTGCTGCGACAGGTGGTTGAATTCCGCTGCCGACATGATGTCCTTGTAGAAATCGCCGAACCCGGCGGCGCGGGCGATTTCCGGCGCATGCAGCACAACATTGGTCGACCCGCCGACCGCGAGTGCGACGATCATGGCGTTGCGGATCGAATCGCGGTTGACGATCTTGCGCGGCGTCAGGTCGGACTCGATCATCGCGTTCAGATGGGTGACGAGCCTTTCCGGGAATTCCGTCATCCGGCGCGGGTCGTCCGACGGCGGCGACACCATTTCCAGCGGCTGCATGCCGACGACGCCGATGAAGGTCTGCATGGTGTTGTAGGTGAACATGCCGCCGCAGCTGCCGTAACCGGGGCAGGCTTCGCAGGCGATCCGCTTCTTCATTTCCTCGTCATGGCTGCCCGCGGCCTGGAAGCCGGACACGATATCGAGCGGTTCCTGGGTCACCGAATCCATGCCCGGGCGGATCGGGCCGTCGGACATGATGAT
>CAXBEC010000251.1:0-5083 GCA_963974145.1 uncultured Alphaproteobacteria bacterium
CGCATAATCCTTCACGCCGCCCGGCGCATTCAGATCGATGGTTTCGAACGGTCCCATGAAGAACCAGCGCAGGCCGAGGCCTTCGGATACGGTCTTGTCGATATCCTCGGCGCTCGCATAGCCTTCCTCGTACAACGCCCAGGCTTCCCGCAGCAGCGCACCCTGCAACCGGTTCAGCACGAAACCTTCGACCTCGCGCCGCACCAGCACCGGCGACTGACCGACCGCTTTCATGACCTCCAGCGCCGTTTCAACGGCATCGGGTGCGGTCCAGGGCGTCGGAACAACCTCGACGACCGGCACCAGGTATGGCGGGTTGACCGGATGGGAAACGAGGAATCGCTCGCGGTTCGGCGCGTTTTCCGTGAAGGCGGAACCGGGAATACCGGATGTCGAACTGCCAACCACGGCCCCGTCATCCAATAGCGGGCCAATCTCGGCGCTTATCGCCGTTTTCGTATCGATCTGTTCGAAGACAGATTCCTGAATGTAGCGCGCGCCGGATACAGCATTAGACAGGCTGTCGCATACCGTGATGCGCGCCATGATTGCCTCGACATCATCGACCAGGTCGAAGCGCTTCAGGTCGTTCAGCTGGCGTTCGACCATCAGCGGGAATTCAGCCCGGACTGCCGGGATGCCATCGAATACCCGCACGGTCTCGCCGGCACGAGCGAACACGATCGTCCAGCCGGATCCGACAAGCCCGGCCCCGACAATCGCAATATGTCCTGTCATGATGCCACTCCGCCTCAGGCGTTACAGTGCGCGGCCCTTGCGCGCGATGAAGTCAGGGAAAGCGTCCTCTGCTTTGGCCCCGCGCATCACGTTTTTGGTGAAATCCACCTCGTTGTCGTATTGCGCACGCAGGTCTTGCCCATGCCCCCGCAAAAGCAATTCCTTCAATCCCATCACCGCCTTGCGGTCGTTGTTTGCGATCATGCCGGCAATTTCCATCGTCTTCGCGCGCAGTTCCCCGCGCGGCACGAGATGGTTCAGCAACCCGATGCGATAGGCCTCTTCCGCTTCGACGACACGGGCCGAGAACAGTAATTCCTTCGCCATCGGCCAGCCGACCTGGTTGGGCAGGGTCCAGCTGCTGTTGATCCGGCCATAAGCCGCTGCCAGGAAACGGAATTTTGTGTTCTCACAACCAATTCGAAAGTCCAGAGAAGACGACAGAACCGCGGCACCGCCATAAGCCAGCCCGTTCATCATGCCGATGATCGGCTTTGCGCAGGCGCTGACCTCATAGTTCCACGGGCCGCGTTTCACACTCATCGCATCCAGTTCGTCCTGTGAATACCGCGCGTCGTCGGAGCGTTGTTCGTGAATGTCACCACCGGCTGAAAACGCCTTTTCCCCGGAGCCGGTAACCACGATACAACCAACCCCGTCATCCGCGCTCATCCGCTTCACCGCATCATGCAATTCACCACAGAGCTTGCGGTTCATGGCGTTCAGCACTTCAGGACGATTCATCGTGATGACCGCAACGCCATCCTCCACATCCAGCAGAATATGTTCGTAGGCGCTCATGGTGGTTCCTCCCGGGATAATCAGCGCATCAGCCGCGCAGCACTGATCTTCCCGCATATTGGGCAGAACTGCCAAGCTGTTCCTCGATCCTGATCAACTGGTTGTATTTGGCGAGGCGGTCGGAGCGCGACAGCGAACCGGTCTTGATCTGCCCGGCATTGGTCGCCACGGCCAGATCCGCAATGGTCGTATCCTCGGTTTCTCCGGAACGGTGCGAAATGACCGAGGTATAGGCGGCGCGATGCGCCATTTCGACCGTTTCCAGCGTTTCCGACAGGGTGCCGATCTGGTTCACCTTGATCAGGATTGAATTGGCGACGCCTTCCGCGATGCCGCGGCTGAGGAATTCCGGATTGGTAACGAACAGGTCGTCACCGACGAGTTGTACCTTCTTGCCCAGTTCCTGCGTCAGCGCGGCCCAGCCGGCCCAGTCCCCTTCATCCATGCCGTCCTCAATCGAGACGATGGGATAGCGCGCCACGATATCGGCCAGATACTTCACCATGCCGTCGGAATCGAGGGTACTGCCCTCGCCTGCCAGCACGTATTTGCCATCCTTGTAGAATTCGCTGGCGGCGCAATCGAGCGCCAGCATCACATCGTCACCAGGCTTGTAGCCCGCCGTTTCGATAGCCTTCAACACAAACCCCAGCGCCTCGTCGGTCGAACCGATCGTCGGCGCAAAGCCGCCTTCGTCGCCGACATTCGTATTGTGCCCCGCATCCTGCAGCGCCTTGCGCAGCGACTGGAACACTTCGGCGCCCATTCGCACGGCATGGGCGATGTTTTCCGCCCCGACCGGCATGATCATGAATTCCTGGATATCGACCGGGTTATCCGCGTGGGCGCCGCCATTGATGATATTCATCATCGGCACCGGCAGCGTGCGGGCATAGGCCCCGCCGATATAGCGATAGAGCGGCAGGCCCGAATCCATCGCCGCGGCCCTGGCCACTGCCAGCGACACGCCCAGCATCGCATTCGCACCCAGCCGGCCTTTATTCTCGGTACCGTCCAGCTCAATCATCATCGAATCGATATGGACCTGATCATCCGCATCCATGCCGCTGAGCAGGTCGAAAATCTCGCCATTGACCGCCGCGACTGCCTTTCGAACGCCCTTGCCGCCGAACCGGTCATCACCATCGCGCAATTCCAGCGCTTCGTGGCTGCCCGTCGAGGCACCCGACGGTACCGCGGCCCGCCCGAAGGCACCGCTGTCGAGCAACACGTCAACCTCTACCGTCGGATTGCCGCGGCTGTCGAGAATTTCACGGGCCTGGATATCGCTAATATCGGTCATTTTTCTTTCCGGTTCAGTTGATTGCCAACGGGTTTGCCTTGGCCATCCGGTCGAACGCCATCAGCGTTTCCATCAGGGCCTCGAATTCCGCCAGCGGGACCATGTTCGGACCATCGGAAGGCGCCCGGTCCGGCTCCTCATGCACTTCCATGAACACCGCGGCTACGCCAATGGAAATTGCCGCCCGCGCCAGAACCGGCACAAATTCCCGCTGCCCGCCGGAAGTCGCTCCCTGCCCGCCCGGCTGCTGTACCGAATGGGTCGCATCGAACACCACGGGAAAGCCGGTCGCCGCCATGATCGGCAGTGAGCGCATGTCGCTGACCAGCGTGTTATAGCCGAAGCTGGCTCCGCGCTCGCACATCATGACGTTTTCATTACCGGCGCTGGTGCATTTTTCCACGACATTGGCCATATCCCAGGGCGCGAGGAACTGCCCTTTCTTGATATTGATCGCGCGTCCGGTTTCCGCGGCCGCAACCAGCAGGTCCGTCTGGCGACACAAATAGGCCGGGATCTGCAGGACATCCACCGCCTTTGCGACAGTGGCGCATTGATGCGGCTCATGTACATCCGTGACGACCGGACAACCGACGGTCTCGCGGACTTCCGCAAAGATATCCAGCGCCTTGTCGAGCCCGATACCGCGCGCGCTTTTTGCCGAAGTCCGGTTCGCCTTGTCGAAAGAGGATTTGTAGATCAACCCGAATCCGACCCGGTCCGCGATGCCTTTCAGGGCGGAGGCCATTTCCAGCGCGTGGTCGCGGCTTTCCATGGCGCAGGGACCGGCGAGAACCGTCAGGGGCAGGTCGTTGCCGATGGTGAGACCGCCAACGGGCACATGGCGTGTGGTCATGATTTCTCCGATCAAACCAGGCGGGACTGATCGACCGCCGCCTTGATGAAGCTGCGAAACAGCGGATGGGGGTCGAAGGGTTTGGATTTCAGTTCCGGATGGAACTGGACACCGACAAACCAGGGATGATCCGGAATTTCAACGATTTCCGGCAATACGCCATCCGGCGACATCCCGGAAAACTTCATCCCGCGCTGCTCCAGCCGGTCCTTGTAGGCGGTGTTCACTTCGTAGCGATGGCGATGGCGCTCGCCGATTTCGAGCTTGTTGCCATATATCTCTGCGACCCGAGATCCCGGGGTCAGCACGCAGGGATAGGCGCCGAGCCGCATCGTGCCGCCGAGATCGCCCGACGCACTGCGCCGCTCGACCGTGTTGCCGCGGCTCCACTCCGTCAGCAGACCCACCACGGAATTTTCACAGCTCCCGAATTCCGAAGAACCGGCATCTTCCAGTCCCAGCAGGTTGCGAGCGGCTTCAATCACGGCCATCTGCATGCCGAAGCAGATTCCGAAATAGGGTACATTGCGTTCGCGGGCAAATCGCGCCGCCATGATCTTGCCTTCCGCCCCGCGCGACCCGAATCCGCCGGGCACCAGAATGCCGTCGCACTCTTCAAGGTGATAGGCGGCATCCTCGCTTTCGAAGATTTCGGATTCAAGCCAGTTGAGCCTCACACGGACATTATTGGCGATGCCGCCATGTCCCAGCGCCTCGCCAAGCGACTTATAGGCATCCAGCAGGTTGGTATACTTGCCCACGACCGCGATCGTGACCTCGCCTTCCGGCTCGCGAACCCGACGAACGACTTCTTCCCAGCGACTGAGATTGATCGGATCCGCACCTTCGTCCAGCAGCCCGAAATGGTTCAGAACCTCGGTGTCGAATCCCTGCTCGTGATAGGCGATCGGCACCTGGTAAATCGTGTCCACGTCCAGCGCCTGAATAACGCGCCGTTCGCCCACATTACAGAACAGGCCGATCTTGCGCCGGGCATCCTCCGGAATTTCCCGGTCGCAGCGGCACAGCAGCATATCCGCCTGGATACCGATATTCAGCAGCTCCTTCGCCGAATGCTGGGTTGGCTTGGTCTTCAACTCGCCGGCTGACGGAATGTAGGGCACGAGGGTCAGATGGATAAACAGCGTCCGGTCCCGGCCCAACTCGTTGCCGAGCTGGCGGATGGCTTCCAGAAACGGCAGTCCTTCGATATCGCCGACCGTGCCGCCGATTTCACAGAGCACGAAATCCTCGTCGTCCAGATCGCTGACAACGAATTCCTTGATGGCATCGGTCACGTGGGGAATGACCTGAACGGTGCCGCCCAGATAGTCACCACGCCGCTCGCGGGCGATGACATTCGAATAGATCCGACCGGTGGTCAC
>CAXBEC010000252.1:0-5071 GCA_963974145.1 uncultured Alphaproteobacteria bacterium
GAAAGGTCCCAGGAGGACAGGCTGTTGAACGCCACCCCCTTGCGGCATGAGGCGAACATTGCGGCGATCATCCGGTGCATGAAGTCCTGATCGCCCAGATGAAAGATACCGCTCGACATCACATAATCGGCGACATAATGGCTTTTCGGGTCCAGCAGGTCCGCGCGCTCGAACCGGAAGCCCGGATGCGCGTTGCGCGCCCGTTCGACCATTTCCGGCAGCAGGTCGATACCGATATACTCGCCCCGGAAATCCCGCTCTGCCAGCCAGCCGGCGAAATGCCCGATACCGCAACCGACATCGAGCAGCGACACCTCCGAAATATCGTCGATACCGGCCAGGATGCTGAACCGGGCCTGATGATTGCCCGCATGCTGGAAATCAACCACCAGGTTGGTGTCCCCGTGCTTGGCCAGCAGCGGCAGGTAATGCGCCCGCACACGCCCCTCATGCACCTTCGGGTCCAGTTGCGTATCATCCGCCATCGTCACACCACCCTGCCCCTCAGGACCGGTTACCGCCAGCAGCGGCCCCGTTTTCCCAGGGAATTTCATGGATCCCACCAGCGCTGATGTTAGCACGCCCGGCGCCCGGGCAAAAACCCGACTGCCGAATGGGATGACGCAAGCGCCCGTGTCGGGTAGTTTTGCCCGATGGCGGTTACCAGCCAGATTACGCAACCCGACGAATGGAACAGCATGACCGATTACAGCGCCCTCCTTCCCGCCATCATCGCCACGGCGCATGAAGCCGGCAAAACGATCATGGACGTCTACGCCACGGATTTTTCTGTCGCGCAGAAGGACGATAATTCACCGGTCACGGAAGCCGATACCCGGGCGGAGGCAATCATCATTCCGGCCCTGAAGGCCCTGACGCCAGAATACCCGGTCGTTGCGGAAGAAGCCGCCTCGCGCGGCGAGCTGCCGAAGGTCGGCGACGCACCGTTCTGGCTGGTCGATCCGCTGGACGGCACCAAGGAGTTCCTGAACCGCAATGGCGAGTTCACGGTCAACATCGCCCTGATCGTCAACCGAGCCCCGGTCCTTGGCGTGATCTATGCGCCGGCCCTGGGTGTCACCTATACCGGGATCGTCGGCACCGGCGCGACCCGCGCCGCCGATGGCGCAGCGACCACGCCCATCGCCCTCCGCGATGTCCCTGACGACGGCGTCACGGTGCTGGCCAGTCGCCGGCATGGCGACAAGGATACCCTGGAAGCCTTCCTGAAGGGCCGGCCGCTGGCGGGGGTCAAGAATGCGGGCAGTTCACTGAAATTCTGCCTGCTGGCCGCGGGCGAAGCGGATCTCTATCCGCGCTTCGGCCCTACGATGGAATGGGACACCGCCGCCGGGCACGCCATCCTGCTGGCCGCCGGTGGCCGGGTGACGACGGAAGACGGCGCGCCGTTGCTCTATGGCAAGGATCCGCTGCTGAATCCGTATTTCATCGCCTGGGGCAAGCTGAGCTGAGGAGCAAGCGGCCATGATTCGCCTCACCGCCGCCCTGCTCGCCTTCCTGGTTCTGGCCGGCCATCATGGCCCCGCGCAGGCGATCGAGCATTTCGAATGGTCGGAGCTCGTCGTGGAAACGGCAAATGGTCCGCAGACATTTCGGGTCGAACTCGCGGTATCACCCAAGCAACAGGCGCAGGGGCTGATGTTCCGGCGGAAGATGGATGCGGATGCGGGCATGCGCAGAAGGTTTCCTTCTGGATGAAGAACACCTTCATCCCGCTGGATATGCTGTTTATCGCCGACGATGGCAAAATCGAGAGCATCCGGGAACGCACCGTGCCGCATTCGGAGGAACCGGTCCGCTCAAAAGGCAGGATAAAGGCCGTCCTTGAGTTGAACAGCGGCACCGCAAGCCGGCTGGGGATAAAACCCGGCGACCGGGTCAGACACGCAGTTTTCGGGGATTAAGGAAACGCGGTCAGATCCGCGTATTCGGCGCCATCGTTGTCAGGCTTTCCCAGCCATCACCCGCCGCCACCATGCAGGTGCGGCCGTCAGGCGTCGTCACGATAATCGTAAAGGTCGCGCCACCGGTGCCGGAGGTCAGAACCTCAACAAGGCCGCCATTACGGGCCACGCCCATGGCGACCGGCGCTTCCGCATATCTGTCAGACAAAAACGCCAGGACAGTTTCCCGCGAATCACAGCTTGATTTGGCAACCTCCTCGACGGTTTCCGCGGGCGCGGAAAAAGCCAGAATGGCAAAAGCACAAATCGCTGCACTACGCTTGAACATCTTCCAATTATCCATCGGGTACGGATGAAAACAGGGCGTTAACCAACAATGAATCACACATTGGTGTAATAAACAACAATTATTATGTATTTCTTAATAAGACGTTAAAAGAGAGTCTTACATTCATTTGGAATGATGTGACGCCAAGAGAACGAATACGGATTCCGGCAACCGGAATCAATCAACTAGCTTCCGCACCAGTGCCAGGCCGTCTCCGATCGGGATCAGACTGGAATCCACCCGCGCATCATCGCGGATTTTCTCGTTCAGGATGCGAATCGCGGTTGATGCGGGATCGTCGAGGGTCGGGTCGACGAGCCGGCCGCTCCATAACATATTATCCAGCGCAATAACCCCGCCCGGCCGAACCAGCTTGAGGCAGAGTTCGTAATAATTGACGTAGTTCTTCTTGTCGCCGTCGATAAACGCGAAATCGTATTGTCCCGCCTCCCCGGCATCGAGCATCGCGGTCAGCGTATCGACGGCCTTGCCGATCCGCAGGTCAATGACCTTGTCAGCCCCGGCCTCCTGCCAGAACGGCTGCCCGATACGCGGCCATTCCGGGCGCCGTTCGCAGGCGACCAGTCGCGACCCTGTCGGCATCGCCAGCGCCACCGACAGCGCGCTGTATCCGGTATAGGTGCCGATTTCGATGGCCTTTCGCGCCCCGATCAAACCGACCAGAAAACGCATGAACTGTCCCTGTTCCGGCGAAATCCGCATATTGCCTTCGGGATGTGCCGATGTCGTTGCCCGCAGGCGCGCCAGCACATCGGGCTCGCGCAGCGAAGAATTCAGGTAGTAATCATACAGGGCGTCGGTCATCGGAATCGTACGGCTGGACATCGGGTGGCATCTCCGGAACAGGCGGTTCATCGCGGCAATCGCTGGCGACATCCGCATCGGATGCCATCCAGCGTGCCGCGAGAAGACGCGATATCACCAGAGCCGTCAATCAGCCGGCGAAGACTTTGTTGTAATTTGTCGACCCCCGGGCAGTGCGCCTAATGGGTGCGCCTCGGGCGGTCCGTCGCGAAGGTCTCCGTACGAAACCCGGTGTCCAGCATGGCATCAAGCGTCCGGCCGGCAGCCAGATGGCCACCATCCTGTCCCCGGACGAAATAACGCCCCTGCTCCTTGCCGATCACGAACATCTGCACGCCGCCGCGCGGCGCCAGGATTTCAACGAAGCAAGCGCCTTCTTCCGTCATGCCCTGCCCGACGGCCCCGGCGAGACCGCTTGCCATCAGGATACAGCCAACGGCCACGACGCTATCCGCCTCAGCGTTACTCAAACCGTTCAGATACTCCACAGTCATCGCGCCACCCCGGAAAAATTGCAGCCCGTCAGGGCTTTTCCCATGATTAAAATTTACATAACGCGACCAGCCGGTTCATCACCCAAATAGAGTATTTATGTTACCACTTACTGTGTCACAGGCGTCACAGCCGTCCAGGACACCGTCGCGATCAGCTGATTTTTGCCCGCAGACTGGCCAGACTGCCGCCGCGCATCACCGACCCGGGCAGTTCATGCCCGACGATTCGCTCCGCCATTTCCGCGACCTCGATCAGACGATCAAGATCGATTCCCGTCTCAATCCCCATTTCATCGCACATGAAGACAAGGTCCTCCGTACAGACATTGCCCGCGGCCGGCTTGCCGTCGCGCCGCGCAAACGGACACCCGCCCAGCCCGGCAACCGATGAATCGAACCATTCGATTCCCATTTCCAGCCCCGCATAGGCGTTGGCGACGCCCAGACCCCGCGTATCATGCAGATGCAGACCGAGACGCAGTTCCGGCCAGCGTTCACGAACCGCACCGACAACACGCTTGACCGATAGCGGATTCGCCCAGCCCATCGTATCGGCAAGAACCAGTACCGGCAGGGTCATGTCGTGTTCGGCCAGGATATCCAGCGTTTCCTGAACCGTCTCCAGCACGCGGGATAGCGGGATTTCGCCTTCGAAATTGCAGCCGAACGCCGCCATGATACCACCCCGATAGATGGGGACACCGTGTTTTGCATACAGTTCGATCTGGTTGTGCTGCACGCGGATGTTTTCCGCGCGATCCCGGTTCGTATTGCGGATCATGAAGCCTTCCGACGCGCAGTTGGAAATCGATCCGCGCAGTTCCAGCCCGTCCGCCTCCAGCGCCCTCAGGAAGCCTTTCTCGTTGAGCCAGAGCGCCGTGTAGGCAATCCCCGGTGTCTTTGTAATGCCGGCGACAACCGCATCCGCATCCGCCCAGCCGGGCACCCGCTTCGGGTTAACGAAGGATGCCACCTGGATTTCCGTCAAACCGGTACCGGACAGCGCATCGATGAACGCAATCTTGTCGCCGGTCGATATCGGGCCCGCTTCGATCTGGAATCCCTCGCGCGGGCCTTCCTCATGAATTTCGATGGATTTCGGCATATCGGACATGCTGGCAGCTCCCGGCTGAAGGTTTATTTCTCCGCGACCCTAGAGCAAACAAGATGCGCTTGAAAACGGCTTCGTTATCCGCCGCAACGACAAATGATTCGACAGGGCTGAAAAAAACAGCCCCGTGTATCAGGCTTTGATTTCTTCCAGGACGTTGTTTCTACGGTCGGACGGCAGATAGACAATACGGCCGTAAAGCCGGGTCAGATTAGAGGTACGGTGAAGGGATTCCGCGATGATTTCCGCCAGTTCCCGAGCCTGCCGGGGTTCCGATGATTGTGCGATACGGATCAGGCTCACCACCCATTCGTTCTGCTGCTCCAGGTAGTCCGAATAGTCGACCAGCGTCACAATTTGACCCGCTGCTATGGGCCCCCACCCACAC
>CAXBEC010000253.1:0-5069 GCA_963974145.1 uncultured Alphaproteobacteria bacterium
CAGATTCATGCACGCCATATCCTGCTGAAAACCGAAGCTGATGCCACGAACGTTATTGGCCATCTCGCCGCGGGCAAGAAATTCGAAGACGCTGCCAAGGAGTTTTCGACCGGCCCAAGTGCGCCTAACGGCGGTGATCTCGGGTTCTTCAAGAAAGAGGATATGGTGAAGCCGTTCTCCGATGCCGCCTTTTCGATGAAGGCCGGTGAGGTCAGCAAGACGCCGGTGAAAACCCGGTTCGGTTATCATGTCATTCAGGTCGTCGAGCGACGCACGACAGAACCGCCGACTTTTGAAGAAATGAAGCCGCAGATAATGCAGCGTGCCGGACGCAATGTTGCAATTGACGTGATGTCCAAGCTGGTCGAAAACGCTAAGGTAGAGCGGTTCGAACTCGACGGTACGCCGATGCTGGCCGCGCCGATCGCAACCCCCAAACCGTAATTAGGTCTGATAATGCTGGAAAAATCCCCGCTCGCACCCGCCAGGTTCCCCGCGATACCGGAAATTCCGGGTGTTACCATCACGGGTCAGCATGTTGGCTTGAAAGCCAATCCCAAGGCGAAAGACATGATGATGGCATGCCTGGCGACAGGCACGACCATTGCCGGTGTCTTCACGACGTCGAAATGCCCATCGGCGCCGGTCGACTGGTGCCGCAAGGTGCTGCCGGGGGGCCAGGTCCGCGCCATCGTTGTCAATTCGGGCAACGCGAATGCCTTTACGGGAATCGCCGGTGACAGGGTGGTTGAGGCGACGGTTGAAGGCGCGGCGAAGCTGGCCGGATGCAAGAAGGAAGAGGTCTTCGTCGCCTCGACGGGCGTGATCGGGCAGCCGGTGGCGCCGGATTACATCGCCAGGCGCCTGCCAAAACTGTTCAAGGCGGTGAAGCCGAATTCATGGCAACTGGCGGCGCGGGGCATTATGACGACGGATACCTTTCCCAAGGGATCCGTGCGTAAAGCGAAAATCGGCGATGCCGAGGTGACCATTGCAGGTTTCGCCAAGGGATCGGGCATGATTGCGCCGGACATGGCGACGATGCTCGGATTTCTGTTCACCGACGCGAAAATTCCCGCAAAGGTCCTGCAGTCGATCCTGAAATCAGCGACGGATAAATCGTTCAACAGCATCACGGTCGACAGCGATACCTCGACCAGCGATACGGTTTTGCTCTGCGCCACGGGCAAGGGGTCCAAACATCCGGCGGTCGAATCCGCACGTGATGCGCATCTGAAGGGGTTCCGGGATGCATTGGAAGAGGTCATGACGGATCTGGCGATCCAGATCGTTCGTGACGGTGAAGGGGCGCAGAAGCTGGTGACGATCGACGTCTCCGGCGCCGTCTCGGCGGCTTCGGCACGGCGCATCGGGCTGTCGATCGCGAATTCACCACTGGTCAAAACTGCGATCGCCGGTGAAGACGCCAACTGGGGCCGTATTGTCATGGCGGTCGGCAAGGCAGGCGAACCGGCGGATCGTGACAAGCTGTCGGTTGCCATGGGGGGCGTGACCATTACCAGGCTGGGACAGGTGGTCGAGGGATATGACGAAACACCCGTGGCCGCTCATATCAAGGGGCGGGAAGTGAATATCGCGGTTGATATCGGCCTTGGCCGCGGCAAGGCGCGGGTCTGGACCTGCGATCTGACCCATGGCTACATCGCAATCAATGCGGATTACCGGTCCTGAACGACGGACGTGACATACCGTCCGGATGCTGGGACGCCGGTGGCGCCGCTGTTGCTGCGGATCTGCCGATCGTTCTGGTGGCGGCGGCCGCGCTGGTTGATGCGGATGGCCGGGTGCTTATCGCCCGCCGCCCGCCGGGCAAGGCCATGGCGGGGCTCTGGGAATTTCCCGGCGGCAAGGTGGATGGCGGCGAAACACCCGAAGCCGCACTGGTCCGTGAACTGCAGGAAGAAATCGGCGTCGATACGCGGCAAAGCTGCCTCGCGCCGATTGCCTTCGCCAGCCATACCTATGACGATTTTCATCTGCTGATGCCGCTCTTCGTCTGCCGGATCTGGAAAGGAAACCCGGCACCGCGCGAAGGGCAGGAACTCAGCTGGGTCCGCCCGGCCCGGCTTGGCGATTACCCGATGCCCGCGGCGGATGTCCCGCTGGTCGCGATACTCCGGGACCTGCTGTAGCGCCTCAGAGTCTTTCCGCAGCGCAGCGCGCCGGGCTTTTCGCTTGGGGGCGGCAAGTTGCGACGCCGACGCATCGAGATGCAACGACGCCAACGCGGAACCGGACACAATTCCAGGTCGCGCAGACGATAGGATATTTGCTAGCGTGAACCTGGTTCGGAAATGAGGCCAGAAGCTCGTGACAGGGCGAAACCCACCAAGCGGTCCAGACCGCTCATCATGACCAAAGTCGATGAGGCTGCGCTGACCCGTGTTTTGCTGGAAGCATTTCCGGAGATGAAATTCATCGACGGCAGCAGTTGGGATTACGACAAACTTACGTGGATCGAGTCAATCGACCAGGCAAACGAGACCAATGTACGCGGGGTCCTGCCGTATCCCGGATGGCGCCCGGAAATGTCGCGGTCCGATTTGGGTAAATTCCTGCGCCACAATTTCTCTTGGAGGCGTTCCTGGTGGGACTGGACCCTGCCGCGTGGCGCCAATTGGGCCTGGGACCCGCCGACTCTGGAGGCGGGAGCTTTCAGCGCAACCTATTGGCGTGACGATGCCGAAGACAGGTTCTTCGTCAACAAGCTGTATCGGCTGCTGCGCAAGGTCACGGTAAATACCTTTCGCAGCGAGAACCCGCATCTGGGTATCGTACGCGGCGATGTATCAGGATGGGATATATTCGCCGGCCACGACGCGCTGCGCTGGTGCAGCGAATCGCCGACGCGGAAGCTGGATGGCAAATACCGTCCGCATGGCGAATGGTCCTTTCCCGAGGACAGTCCGTATTACAAGGGGCTCGGAATCTTCGGGCGTCCCGTCGCACCAACCGGATGAGACGGACATTCGGGGCTTCGATTTTTCGATTTCCGGCCCGGCTGCGCGAAGAGCGGGTTTTTGGACGATACGACGCAATAGTCAGCCGGAAAGATTCTAGTTGGGCCTGGCCTTGTCGGGGACGGTCGATTCCCGCACGTCCAGCGCATCGGCGAGCCGCGCTTCCGCGCTGCCGGGGCGCAGGGGTTGCTGCTGGGTCTCATGCGGCGCCCAGCCATGCAGCCAGATCACCTCGAAGGTCGCCGCGATCCGGCCATCCGGCCCCGCGTAGCGTTCCTGATAGATTTCCGCCATGCGCAGGAACAGGGCCTTGCGGGTGAAGCCGCGCGGCCGCGCCATCGCCGCGTCCGTTTCACCCATGCCGCGCAGGTCGGCCAGCAGCTTAAAGGCATTCTCATAGGTGACGGTGATTTTATCGCTGTCAATCACCGGCAGGGCGAACCCTGCGCGCTGCATCAACGCGCCGGCATCGCGGATTTCCAGGAAGGGCGACACCCGCGGGCTCGCGCCGTCGCGCAGTTCGATTTCCGCCGCCATCAGGCATTCGCGCAATTCAGTGAGCGTATCGCCGCCGAGTGTCGCGGCAAGAAACAACCCGTCCGGCTTCAGGATATTGCGGATCTGCAACAGGGTGCCCGGCAGGTCATTTACCCAGTGCAGTGACAGGTTGCTGACCGCCAGGTCGAACTGGCTCTCCGCAAAGGGCAGGGCTTCCTCATCGGCGACGACAATGGGGCCATCCACCCGGTGGGCCATGGCCTCTGACAGCTCGGATTGCACCAACGCGCCGATCCGGCCGCTGGCCATCACAGCCTGCCGAAGGCCGCCCTCGTGGCAGCCGATATCCACCGCCAGCGGAAACTCCCGCGCGATATCCAGCAGGCGGTCGGCCAGCCGGTCAGCAGTTTCCCGGAACAGGAAGTCGAACTCGGTGAAACCGGCGGCAACGCGATTGCGGTGTGCACGGACGGCCTGCCGGTCGAAGACATTCATGGGGTCGGACATGGCGGCACAATATGGCGCGCCGGATGCCGGGGCAATCGCCGCTTGAGCGGGTGTCGCCGAAACGCCTAGAGTTAAGCAACATTTATCAGGGAGAGCCGTCGGATGACCGGAACAATCGATGCAAAAGCGCTGCGTACCGCCTTTGGCGATGGCAAGGAACTGGCCGTTATCGATGTCCGCGAGGAAGGCGTGTTTGGCCGCAGTCACCTGTTAAGAGGCGTCAACATCCCGCTCAGTGTTCTGGAGCTTCGGATACGCGAACTGGTGCCGCGCATGGCGACCCGGATTGTTCTGATCGACGACAATGACGGGCTGTCCCGCCGGGCTGCTGCCGTGATGAGCGCGGCGGGGTACAGCGATCTGTCGATACTCGATAACGGCGTACAGGGCTGGTTGGATGCCGGGTTCGAGCTGTTTAGCGGGATGAACGTACCGTCCAAGGTTTTTGGCGAACATATCGAACACCATTGTGGGACCCCGAATATTTCCGCCGCAGAACTGAAAGCGATGCAGGATGCCGGTGAAAATATTGTCATCCTCGACAGCCGGCCGCTGAACGAATATCAGCGGATGAGCATTCCCGGGGGTATCGATTCGCCAGGTGCGGAACTGGTGCGCCATGTCCGGGATCTGGCACCCGATCCGAATACGAAGGTGATCGTGAACTGCGCCGGACGGACACGGTCAATTATCGGCGCACAGTCACTGATCAATGCCGGCACGCCGAACCCGGTCATGGCGTTGACCAACGGGACGATGGGCTGGCATCTGGCCGGGCTCGAACTGGAACATGGCGCGGACAGGACCTATGGCGATGTCTCGCAGGCGGCACTGGACTGGTCGCGGGATGCCGTGGCGCAGGTCGCCCGCAAATATGATGTGCGCAGTGTCAGCGTTGCCACATTGTGCCAATGGCAGGCCGAAACGGAGGCGCGAACGCTCTACCTGTTCGATGTCCGGTCACCGGAGGAATTCGACGCAGGCTATATTGTCGGGTCGCGGCATGCGCCCGGCGGTCAACTCGTTCAGGCGACCGACCGGTATATGGGAACAGCGAATGCCCGTGTTGTCCTGGTCGATGAC
>CAXBEC010000254.1:0-5056 GCA_963974145.1 uncultured Alphaproteobacteria bacterium
GGGCAGAAGCATGATATTCCGATCATCGCCGATGGCGGCATCAAGTATTCGGGAGACCTGGCCAAGGCGATTGCCGCCGGTGCCAGCGGTGCCATGATCGGATCACTGTTCGCCGGTACCGACGAGGCGCCGGGTGACGTTCACCTGTATCAGGGACGGTCTTACAAATCCTATCGTGGCATGGGGTCGGTCGGCGCCATGGCGCGCGGTTCGGCGGACCGCTATTTCCAGCAGGACATTACAGATTCGCTCAAGCTCGTGCCGGAAGGTATCGAGGGACAGGTGCCCTACAAGGGGCCGATTGCGAATGTCGTCCACCAGCTTGTTGGCGGATTGAAAGCGGCGATGGGATATACCGGCTGCGCGACGATCAGCGAAATGCAGCGGAATTGCGGATTTGTAAGGGTTACCGATTCAGGGCTTCGTGAAGGCCATGTGCACGACGTTACGGTGACGCGCGAAGCGCCAAACTATCGCGTTGGATCGTGAGCGGCGTACGTATCCGAGCCGCCCGCAGCGGCGAAGGTGCCGCCATTGCTGCCGTATATATCGACGCCTGGCGTATGGCCTATGCCGGGATACTGCCGGATTCCGTTCTGGTCCGGATGTCGCAGGGGCAGCAGCAGCGCATATGGACCCATCAGGTCCACAGTCTGGATACGGTGCTGGTCGCCGTTCATCCCCGGCACGGCATTGTCGGCGTGGCCAGCGGGGGGCGGAGCCGCGACCAGCGGTTTGCCGTTGGCGGCGAGATATTCACGCTTTATGTGTCGCCGGATCATCAGGGGCAGGGCTACGGCAAGGCGTTGCTGCTTGCAATGCACCGGGCGCTGCAGGATGCGGGGCATGATTTCGCCATGCTTTGGGTCCTGGCGGATAATCATGCGCGGTTCTTCTATGAGGCAATGGGCGGTATCCGGACCGCGGAACGGAACGAACGTCTGTGGGGCGTCTCGCTTCACGAAATTGCCTATCAATGGCGTCCTTTGCAGCCATCCGACCGGCCGGGCCGGTTCGGGGCGCCAAAGGGCAGGTATTCCCTCTCCAGAAATGGCAACGATAACGCATGACCGACCGTATCCTGATAATCGACTTCGGCAGCCAGGTAACGCAACTGATCGCACGCCGTGTGCGGGAAAATGGCGTTTATTGTGAAATCCATCCCTTTAATCGCGTGAATGCGGCGAGTCTTGCCGAATTCGACCCGAAGGCGATCATCCTGTCCGGTGGCCCGGCGAGTGTAACGGCAGCGGATGCGCCGCGTGCGCCGGATGCGATCTTCGAGTCCGGCTTGCCGATTCTGGGAATCTGCTACGGCCAGCAACTGTTATGCGCGCAACTGGGCGGCCACGTGGAGCCATCAAGCCACCAGGAATTCGGTCGGGCGTTCATGCAGGTCCAGAAAGATTGCGCCCTTTTCCACGGTTTGTGGGATGTCGGTGCGCGCGAACAGGTCTGGATGAGCCATGGCGACCGGGTGACGGCACTGCCGGATGGTTTCGCATCGGTCGGCACCAGTGACGGCGCGCCATTCGCGGCGATTGCGGATGATGATCGGAAATACTACGGCGTGCAGTTTCACCCCGAAGTCGTGCATACCCCGCAGGGCGGGCGACTGCTGAGGAATTTCACCCATCAGATCGCGGGATGCAGTGGCGACTGGACGATGCATGCGTTCCGCGCACAGGCGGTAGAACGTATCCGGGAGCAGGTTGGCGATGGCCGCGTGATCTGCGGACTTTCGGGGGGCGTCGATTCCTCCGTTGCGGCGGTTCTTATCCATGAAGCCATCGGTGACAAGCTGACCTGTATTTTCGTCGATCACGGTCTGTTGCGGATGGGCGAGGCGGAAGAGGTCGTCACCCTGTTTGGCGACCATTACAATATCCCGCTGGTGCACCGCAGCGTTGCACCGTTGTTTCTCGATGCGCTTGAAGGGGTGTCGGATCCGGAGGAAAAGCGCCGGATTATCGGCGGGCTGTTCGTCCAGGTCTTCGAAGAAGAAGCTCTCAAGACGGACGATGCGCAGTTTCTGGCCCAGGGAACGCTCTACCCTGACGTGATCGAGTCCGTTTCCGTTATCGGCGGCCCGAGCGTCACGATCAAATCGCACCATAATGTCGGTGGCCTGCCGGAGCGGATGAAGCTGGCGCTGGTCGAACCGTTGCGTGACCTGTTCAAGGATGAGGTCCGGGATCTGGGTCGTGAACTGGGTCTGCCGGAGTCGCTGGTCGGCCGCCATCCGTTCCCGGGGCCAGGGCTGGCCATCCGGCTGCCGGGTGGCATTACCAAGGAAAAGCTCGAAATTCTGCGCCAGGCTGACGCGGTGTATCTGGAGGAAATCCGGAACGCCGGGCTGTATGACGCCATCTGGCAGGCATTCGCCGTATTGCTGCCGGTACGAACCGTTGGGGTGATGGGCGACAGCAGAACCTACGAGTATGTCTGTGCGTTGCGGGCAGTGACATCCAGCGACGGCATGACGGCGGATTCATACCCCTTTGACCACGCTTTCATCGCGGCAGTGGCGACGCGGATCATCAATGAAGTGCGTGGTATCAACCGGGTGGTCCGGCACGATCGAGTGGGAATAGAAATATCAAAGGCATCGTCCCCGACCACATGTCGCGAACGATGCCTTTGAGATATTGAAACCCTTTACTGCAACAGTCGGTTAGCGCTTTGCGCCGGCCACTGCCTTGACATTGCTGTCACTGGTCTGCCGGTAGGCCTGCATGCAGTGATCTTCGCAATAGGGCCGGTTCACGCTGGACTGTTTCCCGCAAAAATGGAAATCTGCCGCGCCTGGATCGCCGATTGGCCATTGGCAGACCCGGTCGGTGACGGGGTTCAGGGTGCCGATGATCGGCTTTGACGGGACCGTACGCGTAGACAGGCCAAGTCTATGGGCCTTGCCGATAACCGCGTTACGGGTAATCTGTCCAAGGGACTCCGCGATCTGTCGTGCCGACAGCCCTTCGCCCCATAATTCCTTCAGTAATTCAACTCGCTCCGCAGTCCATTCCATGGTGACCCCACAAGACGTTGCCAAAATTGCTCTGCCAGGGGATGCCGGTTTGACCGGCACACATATTGTGTAACAGAGGTACTGCATCCACTATATTAGGTGTAGGCAGCGCTCTCAAGACAAAATGACAATCGTTTGGACATTCGTCATCTTTGCCGCGTCATCACCAACACAAGTCCGGAACTGTGGGCATGAATGTCTCGGAACCGCATCCATGCCAGCCCTGGCGGATCTGCCAGGATTGCATCGTTGACTGATACCGCCTTTATAACCGTAGTTTCGTCATCCGGCTATATTTCAATGCTGTGAATCAGCGGATTTATACACAGGATACGCCTTCGCACGGATGAAAATCACCAGGCGCGCGCCACACACGCTACACGATAAATTCTGTCTTCGCGCCGAAGCGAGTCAGCGTGTCGATATGAGGCGAAGCGGGCTATCGAATACTTTCAAGACGTTATCCAGCGACTGGTGCTGTTTGAGCTTCTGCTTGCCGTAATAGACGGTGAAGGTCGAGTCCTTGCCGCTATTTGACTTGGCAACGGAAAACAGGGGAGCGTCATAACTGTGACGGAATACCGAGAAGACGGCGGTATTGCCGTGATGGTCAATTGCATAGTCGCGCCACTCGCCCGTGGCCACGCGGCGGCTGTAAACTTCAAGGAGTTGCCGGAGTTCCTGTCGATTGAAGAATGTACGTTTTCTGCCAGATTTCTTGTTCTGCCCAATAGAGAGATCCAACAGTGTCGCCATCGGAATTCGCCTTTCTGTCAGCTGGTTTGCCAGATTCGCAACGCGACAAACCAGACCAGGGTAGGTTCTGTATTACTATTTTCCCTTATTGGATTTGCCTTGCCCCCGAACCATACGGGTCGGGTGTCGAATAACAGGTTGGCTGTCCGATCGTCCGGTAGCAGTAGATCGGTTTTTCGATTATTTGCCGTTCGAAGGAATCCCGGCATAATGGTCCACCATCATCCAGAGATTTCAATAAATTACACTGCTTTCCGGATGCGTATTCGGCCACATAATCCGTTGGCAGCTTGTCGGTATGCACGAAATTGGCCAGGCCGGCACCAAGCGCAAAAACGGATTCCGGTCCACCGCAGGATGAAACCAGAAACCCCATGGCGGCAAGTGGGGCAATAAACGCAATGCGGCGTAAACCCGCTACGGCTGTCGCCTTACCCGGATCGGTTCTCGCCAACCATCTCTCCTGCCAACATGTCAGTCAATTTCACCGGAAATCTGACTGTAATTTAGCGGTATTGCCCTCGGGCATGCAAGCCTGCGCATTTTTTCCGGCATCAGAGATTCCCTAAGGATAACCGCTTGCGTCGTTGCCTCTGGTATCGGGTAAAGCTATGTTGGCCAACTTCATTCAGGATGGCAGGAGACGCCCGTGGCGGATATCTTCGAAGAGGTCGACGAAGATCTCAAGCATGAGAATTACAAAAAGCTATGGGATCGCTATGGCCGGTATATCGTTGCCGTCATTGTCGTGGTCATCGTGGGAACGGCAGCGAATGTCGGCTGGCAGGCCTATACAGAAAGCCGGCAGCTGGGACTGAGTGAAAAATTCGTGGCGGCGCTCAATCAGGCGGACGCCGGCAATCCGGAACAGGCCGCCGGCGCCATGAGCCAACTGGCGGCGGAAACCGATACCGGCTATGCGATACTCGCCCGGTTTCGGGAAGCGGCGCTCCGCCGGCAGGCAGGAGCCACCGCGGCGGCGATCGACATATACGACGCCATTGCCGCAGACAGCTCGGTTGACGAGATCTATCGCAATCTGGCAACCCTGCATTCGGTCATGGCGCAGGCGGATGACGGGGACGCAGCCGCACTGTCGAAGCGGCTGGAACCCCTTGCGGCCGATGGCGCGTGGCGGCATACGGCAAAAGAATACCTGGGTCTTCTGGCCTTGCGGCAGGGCGACAGGGAGGCCGCACGCAATTACTTCCAGGCGGTCGCCGACGATGCGACGGCGCCGGCGGGCGCCCGGTCCCGTGCGGCCGAACTGCT
>CAXBEC010000255.1:0-5056 GCA_963974145.1 uncultured Alphaproteobacteria bacterium
CGCAATGGCGGGCAGATCGTCAACGGGCTGAACGCCGGGCTGGACAGCATCGGCCGGCGCTACGGCGCGGATACCGAAGCCTTCGTTGGCGGGCTGTTGCAATCGGGCGCGCGGATCATCTACCGGCTGGTTGAGGAATACGGCATCGATTGCGACCTCAAGCCCGGCAATATCTACGCCGCCTATACCGCCCGGCATATGCGCGAACTGCAAGAAAAGCAGGCGCTGTGGCGCCGCCACGGCATGGATGACCATGAAATGCTCGACCGGGCGGGCATCCGCCGCCATGTCGGCAGCGATGTCTATTTCGGCGGCATGATGGATACCTCCGGCGCCCATATGCATCCGCTGAACCTGGCGCTGGGCGAGGCGCGGGCGCTGGAATCCCGGGGCGGGCGGATCTTCGAACTGTCGCCCGTGACCGGGGTCGAAAAGCGCGGCGGTGATGTCGTGGTGCGGACCGCGGGCGGGACCGTGACGGCGAAGACGGTGCTGGTCTGCGGCAATGCCTATCTGGGGAGGGTGGTGCCGGCGCTGGCGGCGCGGGTCATGCCCGTATCGACCCAGATGATCGCGACCGAAGCACTGGATGCGGATCATGCGGCGGCGCTGTTGCCGACCGACAAATGCATCGAGGACAACCGCTATATCCTGGATTATTACCGCCTTTCCGCGGACTGGCGCATGATCTTCGGCGGCGGCGTCGTTTATGGCGGTACCGATCCGGCGGATATCGTGGCGAAAATCCGGCCCAATATGGAAAAGGTTTTCCCGTCGCTGAAAGGCGTCAAAATCGGCTACGCCTGGAGCGGCAATTTCGCGCTTTCCTTCACGCGGGTGCCGCAGCTTGGCCGGCTGGAGGACGGAATCTATTTCGCCCATGGCTATAGCGGGCACGGGGTCACGGGTTCGCACCTGTTCGGGTCAATCCTGGCCGAGGCGGTGGATGGCGACCTGTCCCGGTTCGATACCTTCGCGACGCTGCCCTGGGTCCCGTTCCCGGGCGGGCAGATGCTGCGCGCGCCCTATTCGACAATCGGTTCCTGGTGGTATGCTTTGCGAGACAGGGTAGGAATATGAAACTCGGAATTCTGCAGACGGGCCAGTCGCCCGACGAATTGCGCACCGAACATGGCGATTACAACGACATGTTCATACGCCTGCTCGCCCGGCCCGATATCACCTTCGAAACCTATGTGGTGCTGGACGACGATTTTCCGGCGCGCCCGTCCGATGCGGACGCCTGGGTCGTGACCGGTTCGCGCTGCGGCGTGTATGACGGGTTTCCCTGGATCACGAAGCTGAAATCCTTCCTGCGCACGGTCCATGCGGACAGGGTGCCAATGGTTGGGATCTGCTTCGGCCACCAGGTGATTGCCGAGGCGCTGGGCGGCAAGGCCGAGAAATACGCCGGCGGCTGGTCCTGCGGGCTGGAACGCTACGACCTGGCAGGATGGGACGGGCCGGTATCCCTGCTCGCCTGGCACCAGGACCAGGTTGTCGCCCTGCCGCCGGGGGCGGAAACCATCATGTCATCGGATTTCTGCCGCTATGCGGGGATGCGCATCGGCGATTCCATCCTGACCCTGCAGCCCCACCCGGAATTCACGCCGGATTTCCTGCGCGCGCTGGCCGGTGCACGGCGCGAGGTGGTCGGAGAATCCGTCGCGGACGCCGCCATAAACAGCCTGTCGGCGGCGCCCGACGGGATCGGCCCCTATTTGCTGGGCTTCATCGATGGCGCCATGGCCGCAACCAGGGCCGCCTGACGGTCAGCCCAGCTCCTTGCGCAGCGCCGGCAGGACCTTTGTGCCCAGCAATTCGATGGTGCGCAGCACGATGCGCTGCTCCATCCCGACCCACTGGATACGGGTGATGAGGCGCTGGAAGCCCGTCGCCTCGGCCAGTTCCAGCAATTGTTCGGTGACCTGTTCCGGCGAGCCCAGGATGATCCGGTCGGCCAGCAGCTCCTCCAGTTCGAGCGTCTGCTTGCCGAGCCCGGCAACTTCGGAGAACACGCCCCATTCCCCGAACACCTTGTAGCTCGCCGCAAGATAGGGCCCGGCCTCGCGGATCGCGGTTTCCTTGTCGGGGGCGACCACGATATTGCGCAACAGCGGCAGTTCCTTCGGCTGCGGCTTGCCCAGCTTGTCCAGGCTTTCCCGGTACAGGTTCGCCTGCCCGGCAATGACCGAGGTATGCAGATGCGCCGACGCCACCCAGGTATCGCCAAGCGCCGTGTCAGTCAGTTCCGCCGCGCGTTTGATCGCGGGTTCGACGCTGCCGCCGAACCACATGGGCGGACGCGGCTTTTGCAACGGCTGCAGCACCAGCGTCAGGTCCTCCGTGTTGAAATGCTTTCCGTTGAAGGTGATGCCCTTTTCCGTATAGACCCGCCGGATCAGTTCGACCGATTCCCGAAAACGGCTCATCCGGGTCTTGAAGTCGATACCCAGCACCTTGAATT
Organism: uncultured Alphaproteobacteria bacterium; assembly: GCA_963974145.1. Taxonomy (GTDB): domain Bacteria; phylum Pseudomonadota; class Alphaproteobacteria; order UBA8366; genus MarineAlpha4-Bin1. The sequence goes on from CAXBEC010000255.1 coordinate 2,468, forward strand.
CGTCCTGCTGCCAGCCCGGCGCCACGCCCAGCGTGAAGCGGCCGCCGCTGACGATATCGAGCAGCGCCGCCTGCTGCGCCACCAGCAACGGGTGATACAGCGGCAGGATCAGCACGCAACTCGCCATCTTCATGCCTTCGGCTTCCGGTGCGATTCGCATCAGCGTTTCGAGGGTCGGGAACCAGACGGTTTCGCCGTAGGACAGATGGTTTCCCATGGCGACGCCGTCGAATCCGACCTCGCGGGCGAGCCTGATCTGCTCGACATGCCCGGCGAAACCGGCTGTCGCCTCCGGCCCGGGCTTGTGTTCGGAACTGATGAATACGCTGAACTGCATGGAACCCCCTTACGTGTTGCCTGCCATTCCTGGCCCGGAAAACCCTAACAGGTCGTATTGCGGGAGGCGAGAGGCCCGCCGGTACACGAGGGCATATGGTGGTCCTGCAACCATGAGAACGCGTCGATTTTCACTGACAACCGGGCGGCAAGCAGCTTAAAACCTGCCGGATTGTCCTCATCCGGAGCGCCGTATCATGGCCGTGAACCCACCCGCACCGTTTCCGTCGCTCGCCCTGTCATACCGGGCGGGCGTGATGCTGGTCCTGATGGCCGGCGTGTGCTGGTCCAGCATGGGGCTGGGTATCCGCATGCTCGAAACTGCCAATGTCTGGCAGGTGCTGTTCTGGCGCTCCATTGGCATTGTCGGGTTTCTGTTCGTGCTGCTGATGCTGCGCGGTCGCCCGTTGCTGGTTGTCCGGCGGGCGGGGATTGCCGCGGTGATCGGCGGCGCCTGCCTGGTCTTTGCCTTCACCGGCGGCATCTATTCGATGCAGACCACCACCATTGCCAATGCGGTGTTCATGTTCGCCGCCGCGCCCCTGCTGGCGGCGTTGCTGGGCCGGGTGCTGCTGGGGGAACCGGTCCGCCGGGCCACCTGGTGGGCCATGGCGGTGGCGATTCTGGGGATCGCGATGATGGTGGCCGAAGGAATCTCGCTCGGCCACGCCACAGGCAATGCGGCGGCCGGCATGACCGCGCTGGCCTTTGCCGGTTTCACCGTCGCCCTGCGCTGGCGCCGGCTGGAAGATATGATGCCGACCGTCTTTCTGGCGGGTGTTTTTGCCACGGGGGTGGGCGCGGTGATCTGCTTCGGCGGGGGACACGGTATTACGGTGCCGGTGAACGATATCATCATCTCGCTGGCGATGGGCGTGTTCCAGGTCGGGGCGGGGATGGTACTGTACACGATGGGATCGCGCGCGGTGCCGGCGGCGGAACTCGCGCTGCTGTCGATGACGGAGGTGGTGCTCGCGCCGATCTGGGTGTGGATGGCGTTTGGCGAAACCGCCGGGTTCAATACGCTCGTCGGCGGTGTGATTGTCCTGCTGGCGATTTGCGGCAACGCGCTGTCGGGGATACGGCGCAAGCCGGTTCCGACGCTTTAGTTCCGATCATGGTTTGAGCGCTAGAGCTTCGGAAACCGCAACAGCAGCAGGCCCAGCCCTTCCGGTCCCGACTGAATCGCGACCGCGCCCTCGTCGGGTGTGGCGAATTCCAGCGACATCTGCTGCAGCGGGGCGCCATCGCGCAGCATCGATCCGGTCGCGACAAGGTGATACTGCCCGCCGCCCTCACCCGCATCCGGCAGGGTGGTTTGCGTGTCCGGCCCCAGCGCCAGGAACTGCACGAACAGCCCGTCCGCTTCCGGCGCGATCAGGTCTTCGGTCCGCACGACCCCCTGTTCCTCCGGCAGGTCGCGGGCCGCGCGGTGCGCCTTCACCCCGACGACCTGGCGCTGCTTCCCCCGGACCAGCAGCTCGCGCTGCGCCGGCAGGTATTTCGCGCCGGAATCCCATTGCTGCCGCAGGGTGAAATAGCTCAGCCCGGCGTCTGCCGCGTTGATCGGGCCATAGGGTGTATCGGCCCCGGCATACTGCACCGTCAGCGGGTCGGTGCGGACCTTGCCGATCGAGCCGCCGCCGGCCACGACCACCTGGAACTGGTTGGTCTGATGGAAATGCGGCTGGGTGACGGAATGGGGCGGCTGGATCACCAGATAGGCCTGCGGGTCGACTTCCTTCTCGCCCTTGCCGGCGCCGATGTTTTCCCCGTATCCCGGCATGCCAGGCTTGGCCGAAACGCCGATATATTCGCGGCCCGTATAGGGCTGGTTGTCGACCAGAAAGGCGGTCTTGTGCTGTTCGGCGGTTTCGGTGGCGGTGGAAATCAGCATCTGGAGGCTCCGGTGCGGTCTATTCGTATACGTCGGTATAGCCGACGGTGATGCGCCACATCATGCGACGCAGCGGCAGTTTGTAATCCTTCAAGGCGAGGTGCTGCACGGCGCAATTGTCCCACATGATGATGTCCCCGACCGCCCATTTGTGGCGATAGATGAATTCATCGCGGATCACCGTGTCGGCCAGTTCGTCGACCAGCGCCAGCGCCTCTTCCTCTTCCATGCCCTCGATGGCGCCGCATTCGCCCTTGTTTACATAGATCGCCTTCTTCCCAGTCCAGGGATGCACGCGGATGACCGGATGCGGCATCAGCGGGTAGGCTTCGTGTTTCTTCTGGTCTTCCGGGTTG
>CAXBEC010000256.1:0-5042 GCA_963974145.1 uncultured Alphaproteobacteria bacterium
GCGGCAACCGCCCTGATGGCGTCGCGGGACGAGCCGATTCAGCCTGCATCGTTGACCCTCATGGGCGGTCCGATCGATACGCGGCGCAACCGGACGGTTGTCAATGAACTGGCGGAAAGCCGGCCGATTGAATGGTTTGAACATACGGTCGTGTCCCAGGTGCCTTTCCCCAACGCGGGCGTGATGCGGCGGGTGTATCCCGGCTTCATGCAGTTGACGGGTTTCATGACGATGAATCTGGAACGCCACGTGGATGCCCATCGCAAGCTGTTCGAGCATCTGGTGGAAGGCGATGCGGATTCGGTGAAGCAGCATCAGGATTTCTATGAAGAGTATATGTCCGTCATGGATCTGCCCGCGGAATTCTACCTTCAGACGGTAAAGACGGCGTTCCAGGATCATTCGCTGCCCGATGGCTGGATGGAGCATCGGGGCGAACTGGTCGATTGCGCCGCGATCCAAAAAACGGCGATCATGACCGTCGAGGGCGAAAAGGACGATATCTGCGGTCTCGGCCAGACAGAGGTGGCGCTGGATCTTTGCGTGAATGTGCCGATGGATGAAAAATATCATTACGTCCAGCCGGGTGTCGGCCATTACGGCGTGTTCAACGGCCGCCGCTGGAAGACCGAAATCCAGCCGCGGATTCGCGAATTCATCCGCACCATCCAGTTCAAGCGCCGGACTGGCGATAATGACATGACCTACGGCCTGCCCTATCGCAGCCTGCAGGAAAAGCGCGAACCGGAACTCGACTGGGAAGCAACGCAGGAATAGCGGCCGCCCGGCCCGGTAAATCGCCGGATTTGCTGACCCTGCCCGGGATAGGGCGAGTCTTACAGCGTATTCAGAACCCCGATTCGGATAAATCACGGGTCCGAGGCGCATAAATGCGCCCGTATCGGGCGACTGCCGTAAAAATCCAACAATCCTGCAATATGACGGAACATTGCGGTTCTGTCGGGTTGGGACAAGAAGATAAATACATAAAGATTTATTTATGTAATGGTTGCAGGGGTCGAATTTCCTTGCTATACGCCGGTTCAGAATTCGGCCGATGTGCGATTCGCCATCGTGCCTGACATGTATGACTCAGGAGACACAGATGACGACCGCCAATGATTACAAAGTCGCCGATATCAGCCTCGCGGACTGGGGACGCAAGGAAGTCACCATCGCCGAAACGGAAATGCCGGGGCTGATGGCCCTGCGCGAAGAATTCGGCAAGTCCAAGCCGCTGAAGGGCGCGCGGATCGCGGGTTGTCTGCATATGACAATCCAGACGGCGGTGCTGATGGAAACGCTGACCGCACTGGGCGCGGAAATCCGCTGGTCGTCCTGCAATATTTTCTCCACCCAGGACCAGGCGGCGGCCGCCATGGCTGCGGCGGGCATGCCGGTTTTCGCCTGGAAGGGCGAGACGGAAGAAGAAGCCGAATGGTGCATCGAACAGACGATTATCGGCCCGAACGGCTGGCGCCCGAACTTGATTCTGGATGATGGCGGCGACCTGACCGTGATGATGCACGAAAAATTCCCCGAGCTGATGGCCGATGTGAAGGGCCTGTCAGAAGAAACCACGACCGGCGTCCACCGCCTGTATGACATGTTCAAGGCAGGCACGCTCAAGGTGCCGGCGATCAACGTCAATGATTCCGTGACGAAATCAAAATTCGACAACCTGTATGGCTGTCGCGAAAGTCTGGTCGACGGTATCAAGCGGGCCACCGATGTCATGGTTGCGGGCAAGATCGCCGTGATCTGCGGCTTCGGCGATGTCGGCAAGGGCTCAGCCGCGAGCCTGCGCAACCAGGGCGCGCGCGTCCTGGTGACGGAAATCGACCCGATCTGCGCGCTGCAGGCCGCGATGGAAGGCTATCAGGTAACGACGATGGAAAAGGCGGCGTCCGAGGGTGATATCTTCGTGACCACCACAGGCAATATCGATGTCATCACCATTGATCATATGCGTGCCATGAAAGACCGGGCGATTGTCTGCAATATCGGACATTTCGATTCGGAAATTCAGATTGGCGCTCTGCGCAACTATCCCTGGCACAACGTCAAAGACCAGGTCGACGAAGTGGAGTTTCCGGATGGCAAGCGGCTGATTGTTCTGGCGGAAGGTCGGCTGGTCAATCTCGGCTGTGCGACCGGCCATCCCAGCTTTGTCATGTCAGCTTCCTTCACGAATCAGGTTCTGGCGCAGATTGAACTGTGGAACCATTCCGAAAACTACGAAATCGGCGTTTTCGTACTGCCGAAGCATCTGGATGAAAAGGTTGCGACGCTGCATCTGAAGAAGCTCGGCGTTGAACTGACGGAACTGAGCGCCGCACAGGCGGATTACCTCGGCCTGTCAACAGAAGGCCCGTTCAAGCCTGATCATTACCGCTACTAGACCAGATATCGGGTGTTGAATCGTCTCAGGCGATTCAGCACCCGTGCAAAAGCGTTCCGGTCCAGGTCGCGACGGGAAAATGCGTCGGAACGGAGTTGCTGTGTAAAAACAGGACTCTTGTTTACAGACGTAGGAAATTTTACACTGCACCTGTGGAAAAACGGGGCAGAAAACGCGTTGCAGGCGCAGGTTTTCTTGCGGTTGCGGGCGCACCGGACATTGCCTTCGCCGCCGGGCTGGAGGTGACTTTGCCGGTATTTGGTTACGTCTTGGCCGGTATCGTGGCACTGGTTGCCGCAGCCCTGATCCTGCGCCGCCGCAAAGCTGAAGACGATACGATCGATTCGGCTCCTGTCGGCCTTGTCTGGTGGGCACGTGGTAAATCCGGTGTATCCGGGCCGGCACGGGTGCTTCTTGGTATCGACCACGCAGCAGATATTTCAGCTCTCGCCGATGCCTTCGTCGATGACGATTCTGTAAATCTCCGTGCCACATTGGCGGCTCTGCGTAAAAAGGGCGAATCCTTTACCGGGCGTTACCGAACGCGCAAGGGTCGGGATGTGTCGCTGACCGGCTGTCGCGTTGCGTCGCGGGACCTGGTCTGGGTCGGCGAACCGACGGCGGAGAATGCTGATTCGCATGTGATGCGGGCGCTGATCGATCGTTTGCCGATACCGGTATGGTGGCGCGATCAGGATCTGGACATGGTGGGTTGCAATTCCGCCTACGCGGCGGCAATGGACAGCGATACAAAGACGGTGCTGCGGGAAAAGCGTGAACTGGGCGCGGGGTACCTCGATCGGGATGGCCGCAGCCTTGCCCGCCGCGCGATGAATACCCAAAGCGCCCAATCGGAAAGCCATCACATCGTTATCGGGGGGCGGCGCTGTCTGTTCGAATTTGCGGAAATGCAGCTCGGCCATCCGGCCCGCGGCGTGGGCGGGTTTGCGACGGATGTCACGATGATCGAGGAAGTGCAGTCCGAACTCGCATCACATGTCGCCGCGCATGCTGAAGTGCTGGAAAGCCTGTGGGCGGCGATCGCGATTTACGGACCCGACCAACGGCTGAAGTTCTTTAACTCCGCGTTCCTGGAGATGTGGAATATCGACGCGCCGGCATTGAATGGCGAACCGTCGCTGGGCGACGTTCTGGAAACGTTACGGGAACGGCGGCGTCTCCCCGAATACCTGGATTTCCAGGCGTTCAAACAGGAAACGGGCGCCCTGTTCAATACCTTGATCGAGCCCCGCGAAGAATTGCTGCATCTTCCCGATGAGCGGACTTTACGGATGATCGTTTCATCGCATCCGATGGGCGGCCTGATGTTTGTCTATGAGAATGTCACGGACAGCCTGGCACTGGAGCGGTCGTACAATACGCTGACCGAGGTGCAGCGCGAGACGCTGGACAACCTGCATGAAGCCGTGAGCGTGTTTGGCCCCGACGGGCGGCTGAAGTTGTGGAATGTGGAAGCCGCCGTCATGTGGAACCTGACCCTGACGGAAGCGAGTCTCGATTTGCACATCGGCGACATTCTGGAACAGACTCGTTCCCAGTTTCCGCCGATCGACGACTGGGCGGCGCGTAAACAGCGATTGATCCTCGCTGTGACGGAACCAAAACCGCAATCCGGTAGACTGCGGCGAATTGATGGCCGGATCATCGACTACAACTGCGTTCCCCTGCCGGACGGGGGCTGCCTGCTGGGATATATCGATGTAACGGACGGAGCACGCGTCCAGCAGGTGCTGGAAGAGCGCAACCTGGCGCTGGAAGCCGCCGACCGGATGAAATCCGACTTTATCGCCAATGTCAGTTACGAACTTCGGACTCCGTTGAACGCGATTATCGGCTTTACGGAAATTCTCGATAACCGGTATTTCGGCGAGCTGACAGAACGGCAGAGCGAATACGTCCGAAGCGTCCTGCAGGCGTCCAATCACCTGATGGCGCTGATCAACGATATTATCGACCTCGCGACCATCGAGGCCGGTTACCTGACGCTGGAACTCGGCACGGTAAATGTCCACGATGCCCTGGTCAATCTGCTGACGGTCTTCCGCAAACGCGCCGAGGATTCCGGTCTGGAACTCCATTTCGACTGTCCGGAGGATATCGGGACAATTGTCGCCGATGAGCGTCGGATCCGCCAGGCGGTCTATAACCTGATCACCAACGCGGTAAAATTTACGCCTGACGGCGGTGTGGTGACGCTCTCGGCCCGCCGGGATGAGGATGGCCTGAGTATCGCGGTTACCGATACCGGGATCGGTATCGCGCCGGAAGATACGGACCGGCTGCTCGAGAAATTTGAGAAGGGCCAGAGTGAGGTTCGTGAAGCCGGCGCCGGTTTGGGGCTCGCGTTGGTGAAGAACCTTATAGAGCTGCATGGTGGCACCCTGCATGTCGATAGCAAACTGGGTGACGGAACCCGCATTGAATGCCGGTTGCCGCTGAATTCAATGTCGACAAATGGTCCGGGCAAATCAAAAGAGGTTGTTGCGTGATTGCCGCCGGGTCGCAGATGCGGGAAACAGCGGCGACAGGCGGTCCTGTCGTCGTCGATTTGCCGGACGAAAAGGCAACGATATCGCTCGCCGGCCAATTGGCGCCGCTGCTGCGGCGCGGGGATGTCGTG
>CAXBEC010000257.1:0-5041 GCA_963974145.1 uncultured Alphaproteobacteria bacterium
GGGGTGGACGACTGGCGGCCGTTCCCGCTTCTGTTCCTCTGTTGCCGGGGGCGCCCCACAATTGCGACGGCTGGCTTCCCAGCTGTGTTCGGCCTTTAACCCCGCAATTCTCGATTTCACCTCCGGCGGCAGCGCCGCATACGCCAGTTCGGTATTGGCAAACTGGGTATCTCCCCCCTTGGGCGGCAGTTCGATTGCGTGCAGCATGGTCATCAGCGACGGAATCTCGTGATACGACTTGTCCGTGTGAAAGAAGTAATTGCCAAGCGCCACCGCCCCGGGGGTCGGTTTGCCGTTACTATCCAGGTTCGTCACCGTATGGACGATGGGGTAGGGCGAACCGTCCGGCAGGCGCCCGACATGATGCTCCAACTTGCCGAAATTACGGCTGAATGCGGCCTGCTGGTCCTTGGTCAGGGACTGGTCCCGGAACACCAGGATATGGAATTCCAGGAACGCGCGCATGATCGCAGCGCGTGTTGATTCCTCTATAGGGGCGGCAAGGTCCAGTCCCGTAACTTCCGCGCCGCCTGTTTCCGACAGTGCGCGGATATGGAACGGGTAGGGCGTGCCTGATCCACTGTCATGGGGCGCTGCCTGAACATCACTCATCTGTTTCCTCCCGGGATTCCAAGGGAAACAACCGTAGCGCATCTTCGTGCGGAAGCAAAACGGGTAAGTGGTGATATATCGGGCGTTGCACGATCTTCATCGAAATCGCAAAACCGGCGCAGGCCCCAGTACAAAAGTCAGAGAATATTTTCAGCGGCTTGGTTGCACTTCATGATGACTGCGGATAGTCATATTGACTGGCAACCGGGAGATTTCCAGTATCTCCGGCGCTCGCGAGGCGGTAACGTGCCCGCAGCGTAAACCAGAACAGTTCAGGAGCATTTTGATGGCCAACGGCAAGCCTTCCATTACGATACTTGGTGGCACAGGCGCACTGGGGGCGGGGCTGGCTTTACGCTGGGCAACGGCAGGGTATCCGGTAATTATCGGATCGCGCGCCGCGGACCGTGCCGCTGATGCGGCGAAGGCGCTGGCACAGCGGATCCCGAATTCAACGGTATCTGGATATGACAATGCCGAGGCGGCCGCGAAGGGCGATATCGTCGTCATGACTGTCCCCTGGGGAAACCACGGCCCGACGATCGAGGCGGTGAAAGACGCGGTGCAGGGCAAGATATTCGTCGATGTGACCGTACCGCTGGTGCCGCCCAAGGTATCGCGTGTGCATTTGCCGCCGGAAGGCTCGGCCGCCAGGACATCCCAGATTTTGCTGGGTGAAAACGTGCAGGTGACCTCCGCCTTTCATAATATTGCTGCGGCGCATCTACAGGACCTGGACCACACAATCGACAGCGATGTACTGGTCTTTGGCGACAAGAAGGCCGCACGCGAAGAGGTACTCAAGCTGGTCGAGGCCGCGGGGATGAAAGGCTGGCACGGGGGACCGATCGACAATTCGGTGGTCGGCGAAGCACTGACCGCGATGCTGATTCACATCAATCGCAACTACAAGATCGACGGGGCCGGCATTCGCATAACCGGCACGCCGGGCGGGACCGAGTGACAAGCAGAACCCTGACGCTTCGCACGCTGGACGGTATTCCGCGGGTCAGGCCGGGTGATGACCTGGCCACGCTGCTGCTGGATGCGATCGGTGATGACCTGCAGGACGGTGATGTCCTCGTTTTGGCGCAGAAAATTTTCTCCAAGGCGCAGGACCGCTATGCGGTGCTGAACACGGTCACGCCTTCCGCCGAAGCGGAGTCGCTGGCGGCGGAAACCGAGAAGGACCCCCGGGTCGTCGAACTGATCCTGTCGGAATCCAGCGAAGTGCTTCGCAAACGGCCCGGCGTGATCATCGTTGTGCATCGGCTTGGCATGGTAATGGCCAATGCGGGGATAGACGCCTCCAATGTCGAACCTGCGGATGACGGCAGCGAACGCGTGCTGTTGCTGCCAATTGATCCGGATGGCGATTGCGCTCACCTGCGCGGCGAAATCCTGGCCCGCCGTGGCGTTACCGTTTCCGTCATCATGAATGACAGTGTCGGCCGGGCCTGGCGCAGCGGCACCGTGGGCATTGCCATCGGCGCTGCCGGGTTTCCGTCCTTGCTCGACCTGCGCGGGCAGGACGATATGTTCGGCCGTCCGTTGCAATCGTCCATCGTCGGGCTGGCGGATGAACTCGCCGCTGCGGCCTCGCTGCTGCAGGGGCAGGCGGCGGAGGGCGCCCCGGCGGTGCTGGTCCGCGGGTTTGACTATACCGGGACCGATATCCCGGCCAGCGGCCTGATCCGGGATGTTAACGAGGACCTGTTTCGGTGAGCAGCGCAACCTGTCTGGCACTGTCCGGCGGCGTGGGCGGCGCAAAACTCGCGCTTGGGCTCAGCCACCTGGTAGACCCGGACGGCCTCCTTATCGTGGCGAATACGGGCGATGATTTCGATCATCTCGGCCTGCGCATCTGTCCCGATATCGATACCTTGACCTATACCCTGTCGGGCCTGGCCAATCCGTCAACTGGCTGGGGCCGCAAGGACGAAACCTGGTCGTTCATGGAAACGCTGGACAGTCTGGGGGGAGAAACCTGGTTTCGCCTTGGCGACCGCGATCTTGCGCTGCATGTCGAGCGCACAAGGCGTCTGGGCGCCGGAGAAACGCTCAGCGCCGTTACCGCCGGCATTGCGGACCGCCTCGACATCCGGGCGCGTATCGCGCCGATGAGTGACGACCCCGTCTGCACCATCGTGGAGACCCCGGACGGCCCGCTCGCGTTCCAGCATTATTTCGTCCGCGACCAGTGCCGCCCCGAAGTCACCGGGTTTCGCTTTGACGGGGCGGATACCGCCCGCCCGGGCATGGCCCTGAAGGATGCCCTGACCGGCACGGCGCTGGAAATGGTGGTTATCTGCCCCTCGAACCCGTTCATCAGCATCGACCCGATCCTTGCGGTCCCCACGGTCAGGAAAATGCTGGCCGATTGTCCGGCCCCGGTTGTCGCCGTTTCGCCAATCGTTGGCGGGCAGGCCATCAAGGGCCCGACGGCTAAAATGCTTGCGGAACTGGGCCGCCCGACCTCCGCACTTGCGATTGCCGAACATTATCGCGGCCTGATTGATGGTTTCGTCATCGATACCGCCGACGCCGCCTCGGCCGAAGCCATCCGTGAACTGGGGTGCGAGGTCCGGGTTACGAATACGGTGATGAAATCTTTACAGGATCGTGTATCGTTGGCGCGCGATGCTGTCGCCTTCGCGCAGGAACTACAATAATCATAGGAGCCCTAAAGGGTTATGTGGGCCGTTTTACCAGCCAAGAATTTTACCGATGCAAAGCAGCGGCTCGGCGGTGTTTTGAACGCGGAAGAACGGACGGCGCTGTTTGCGGCGATGTTCGAAGATGTCCTGTCGACCCTGGTCCGCGTGCCGGGCCTGGATGGGGTGTTGGTCGTCACCCGGGACCCTTCCGCCGCTGCCATCGCCGCTACACACGGTGCTGAGGTTCTGGAAGAACCGGAAAACCGGGGCCAGACAGCCGCCGTGCAGGCTGCCGCGGACTGGCTGACGGCAAAGGGAGTGGACGGCATGGTCGCGGTTCCGGGCGACGTACCGCTCGTACCGTCAGAAGAACTGGAAAGCGTCCTCGCCGCGCATGGCACGGCACCGGCGATGACCATCGTGCCGGCACAGGATGAACGGGGTTCGAATTGCATCGCCTGTTCGCCGCCGGGGCTGATTCCCTTCCGTTTCGGCAATGACAGTTTCAAGCCGCATCTGCAGGAATCTGCTGACAGGGGAGTTGTCCCGAAAATTCTGCCGCTTCCGGGCCTCGGATTGGATATCGACCGCCCGGACGATCTTGCGGAACTGATGGCGGCGCCGGGCGATTCCCGCGCGCAGCGATGGTTGCGGGACAACCGGATTGCCGAACGGCTTGCGGCGGGAGATTCCGCGGCATGATTGATCGTCAAACCGCCCTGGCGCTGGCGCAGGAAAGCGACCTAGACGCGCTGATGGCGCAAGCCTCGGACATACGCGACACCGCCTATGCCGGCACGGTCAGCTATTCGCGCAAGGTGTTCATTCCGCTGACACAGTTGTGCCGTGATGTCTGTCATTACTGCACATTCGCGCATCCGCCGCGTCGTGGTCAGCGGGCCTATATGACGCATGAGGAAATCCTGGAAGTGGCGCGCGCCGGGGCCGCCGCCGGCTGCAAGGAAGCGCTGTTCACCCTCGGCGACAAGCCGGAACTGCGCTATCGCGTCGCGCGCGACGAACTGGAATCGCTCGGTCACGAGACCACGCTTTCGTATCTGGCGGAGGTCTGCGATCTGGTGTTCCGCGAGACCGGCATCCTGCCGCATGTGAATGCCGGCGTCATGGGCGCCGAGGACATGGCACGGCTGCGTAGTGTATCCGTCAGCCAGGGGTTGATGCTTGAGTCCATTTCGCCGCGGCTTCTAGGGAAGGGCGGGGCACATTACGGCTCCCCGGACAAGGAGCCTAATGCCCGGCTCGAGACAATCCGGATCGCCGGCGAACTGAATGTGCCGTTCACGACCGGCATTCTGATCGGAATTGGCGAGACCCGTATCGAGCGGATTGAGTCGCTGCTGGCCCTGCGTGATTTGCACGACGAATTCGGCCATATCCAGGAAGTCATCATCCAGAACTTCCGGGCCAAGGCCGGCACGAAGATGGCCAGCGCCCCCGAACCCTCCACGGATGAACTGCTTTGGACGATCGCCATGGCGCGGCTGCTTTTTGCGCCTGACGTGACAATCCAGGCGCCGCCGAATCTCAGCCCCGGCATGCTGGACCGCCTGATCGCGGCCGGATTGAACGACTGGGGTGGCGTATCCCCGGTGACGCCGGACCATGTCAACCCGGAAGCGCCATGGCCGCATCTGGATGAACTGGCGCAAAAAACGGCCGCTGCGGGCAGGACGCTCGTCGAACGTCTGGCGATTTATCCGGAATATGTCCGGAACGGTGATAGGTGGCTCGACAAGCAGTTTCGCACTCCG
>CAXBEC010000258.1:0-5032 GCA_963974145.1 uncultured Alphaproteobacteria bacterium
GCGGTCCTGGACGGTCGTGGCACGCCAAGCCTCGACATTCCGAAGACCAACTGGGCGAACACGCTCGACGAAGGTCCGTTCGAAGCCTATGGCCTCGGCTGCGGCATCACCTTCACCTTCGGCGGGCTGCGGATCGACCCGGAAACCGGCGGTGTCCTCGATACCGACCTGCAGCACATCCCCGGCCTGTATGCGGCCGGTGAGCTGGTCGGCGGGCTGTTCTACTTCAACTACCCGGGCGGCACGGGCCTGATGTCCGGCGCGATCTTCGGCAAGCTGGCGGGTGGTTCCGCCGGTCGGAGCGCGATGTCGTAATCATCCGTCGGGCACAGCAATCGGAAAAGGCGCCGGCTGAGGAACACTCAGCCGGCGTTTTCTATTGTCAGGCACGCGCTGTTGCCGGCTGGCGCCCCAGATAGCCGGTGACCAGTCCGACGACGATCAGGATCGCGGCGAATCCGAAAAGCTCCCAGTTCGTGACGCCGAGGATGTCATTGCCCGGTGTCGCCAGCGATATCCCGCCGATGCCCAGCGCAAACCGGCTGATCCAGCCCGTGACGCCGCTGCCGAGATCGCCCAGCAGAACGAGGTAGCCCTGCAGCGCACCAGATACAAAAACAATACCGAACATCGCCTTGACGAAGACCAGCGCCGTCTGTTCCAGCGGCCCCTGCCAGATGAAGGCCGGGTCGAAGACAAAGAAGAACGGGATGAAGTAGATGATGCTGCCCAGCCGCATCGCCTCGAACCCGACCGCCATCGGCTTGGCCTTGGCAATCGGCGCCGCCGCATAGGCGCCGAGCGCGACCGGCGGGGTAATGAAGCTCAGCATGCCCCAGTAGAAGATGAACATATGCACCGACATCGGGTTCATGCCGCCCTGGATCAGCGCCGGCGCCAGGGCGATGGCCAGGAAGACATAGGCGGCCGTCACGGTCATGCCGATGCCCAGCACGAAACTGGTCAAGGCTCCCATCAGCAGCAGGACCACGTTCGATCCCCCGGCCACGGATAACAGGTCACTGGCCAGGTTGCCGATCTTGCCGGTGACTTCCAGCGCGCCGACAATGATGCCGATGCCGGCCAGCAGCGCGGCCAGTTCGGCGAACAGCTTCACCGTCGAGGCGATAAAATCGACGAATTTCTGCCGGTTCCAGCGATGATAGGGAAAGACCTGGTTCAGGATGATGAGCAATACCGTCGCGTAATAGGGTGCAATGGTTTCCTGGTTCAGGACCACCAGCATCCACACCAGCAGCGCGAAGACAGCAATGAAATACCAGCCTTCCTTCATTGTCTTCTTCAGACTTGGCATTTCCGCCGGCGGCAATCCGCTCAGCTTGTTCCGTGCCGCATAGGCATCGATCTGCATGAACAGGCCGAAGAAATACATCGCCGAGGGAATCACTGCCGCGACCGCCACGTCGCGATACGGCACCTCCAGGAACAGCGCCATGACAAATGCGGTCGCGCCCATGATCGGCGGCATCAGCACGCCGCCGGTCGAGGCGCAGGCTTCCACCCCGCCCGCATAGGCGGGACGGAATCCGACCCGCTTCATCGTCGGGATCGTCATCACGCCGGTGGTCAGCACGTTGGTGACGACGCTGCCGCTCATCGAGCCCATCAGCCCGCTGGCGAAGATCGCCACCTTTGCCGGACCGCCCCGGACATGACCAAGCAGGGCAAAGGCAAGGTTGAGGAAGAAGGAGCCGCCACCGGTGTGCTGCAACGCGACGCCGAAGATCAGGAAGCCGATGACGATATTACCGAAGGCGCGCATCGGGATACCGAAGATCGCCTCCTCCCCCATCGCGAAACGGGTGCCGACTTCCTGCCAGTCCGGCGACGATGCCAGAAGGATGCCGGGAAGCTGGTCGGCGACAAACGGATAAATCGAGAACAGCGCAACGATCGTGACAATCGCGTTGCCCCCTGTCCGGCGCGTCGCGTCCAGCACCAGCGCCCAGAGGATATAGGCCAGATAGACGGCCTCGAAATGCTCTTCGGGGACTTCGTATTCCCAGCCTTCATCGAGAATCCTACCGCCATTCCAGACGAAATAAATCCCGACCGCGATGGTCATAACGAACGGAACAACATCGTACCAGGGCACGCGATCCTTCGGCGCCTTGCCGTGTGCCGGCCAGTAGATAAAAACGAAGGGCAGCAGCATCAGCAGCAGCAGGTACAGATACTGCAAGCCGAGCAGGTTGAAATTGAACCCCAGACTATGACTGAAATCGTAGGGAATACCGCCGAGGAAATCACTGTCCGACATCAGTCGGCCGATGCTGAACAACTGGTAAGCCGACAATCCGATGGACAGGAATGCCGCCGTCAGAAGGGCATAATGCCAGAAACCGGTAAGCTGGCGGTGGCGCGAGACTTCCGCCACCGCCGCCTTACCTTCGGGTGCACGCAGGCTCATGGCCCGTTATTTTTCGTCAGGTCCCGTCACTTCAATCAGTTGAATATGACGGCCATACCTGCAGCCGACAGCGCGGTGGCCCGTGCCTGCAGCCAGCCCGCCTCGAAATCACTCGCCGGCTTCGCCTTGTAGGCCTCCCATGCCGCGGCAAGCGTATCCTGCCGTTTCACGGTCATGGCCTGGTGGGCCTCCATCTCGGATGTCCAGACGCCGACTTCCTTCCAGTACTTGACCGCACCGTCATGCCAGGGAATGACCCACTGGAATCCCTGACGGTCACGCGCCCAGCCATCGGCGCCGGGCGCCGCCGCCTTGAAGTCGTCGTAGTTGGTGTCGATTGCCTTGACGAGGCTGTAGACGGTGCCCGCGTCATGGTCGCTGTTCGTCAGCAGCACAGGATAGAAATAACCGGAACCCTCCCAGGGGGTGTCCTTGGACATGCCCGGGCCCTGGGTCGCCATATGCCGTTGCATCCACGGTGCCGTGCCCTGCAGGCGCTTCCAGCCTTCGGTGTCCTTGTGATCCATCCGCAGGTAGTTCACGCCACGCGGCGACGCTTCGATACGCGCGATATGGGGGGACACTGTGGAGGACGCCGCAGCATCCACCTGGCCGTTGATAACACCGTCGAGTGACGCCTTGAACCCGCCGAACTCGACCTTCTTCACGTCATCCCAGGTCAACCCGCCGAAGCTGAGCGCCGAGGTCGCGTTCTGGTTCAACGCCGGTGCGCTGCGGACCCATGCGACGCGCTTGCCCTTCATGTCCTTGTATTCGGTTACCCCGGTATCCTTGGCCACGGCCAGCCCGATCCCGGCCCCGCCGATGGAGGCGAAAACCATGCGGATCTTTTGCGGTCCCCAGCTCTTGGCACCGAATTCGTAAACGCCTTCCTGGGCGAAATACAGGGCGATCCCGCAGGCGCAGAAATCGGCCTTGCGGCTCCTGATCGGCAGCATCCGGGCGATATCGTTCTTGCCCGTCTTGACGTTAACCTGAGCATTATAGTTCTTTTTCAGCATGTTGCCGAGAGCAATGGATTGCTGATACCCGGTCGATGACGTGCCATAGGCCGTCCAGGTCATCTGGGCGGGCAGTTTGACGTCTTCGGCCTGTGCGGCCGCAGCGGACAACGCCAGAACGACGCCGAATCCAAGAGTCCTGATAACTCCGTGCATGATACCTCCCTAAGGTTTCCAGGTCCGACAAGCGGACAGATGATCGGCCCGCTGTTCAACAGACCTATTCGCTTTTCGCGATATTACTGTAACGTTAGCAATAAAAATCCGGTCTCTGCAACCGCCCATGGTTTTGGTGCCGGCCAACGATACAAATAGACAAGGCGGATAATAATACCGCTGACCGAAAGGAGCAGGATTATGGCGCGCCGATTCGTCACCGCCGTCATGCGGCATGAGACCAACACCTTCTCGCCGGTGCCGACACCGATTAAAGACTTCGGCCGGATCGGCCCGACCGATGGGCCGGCGCGCGGCGACGAGGCCCTGCGGGTTTACCGCGACACCAACAACCCGGTCGCCGCCTATATCGACCTCGCCCGCGACGAAGGCGCGGAACTGGTTTTTCCCATCGCCGCCAACGCCCATCCCAGCGCCCCCGACCTGCCCATCGCCGTCGCGCTGGACTTCCACACCAACCTGTCGGCCGCCATGGTCGACAACGCCACCGTCATCGCCGGCTACCGCACCTATCCGCATATCGACATGTATGAAACCGGCCAGCGCGCCGGACGAACCCTGATCCGGGCGCTGAACGGGGAGGTCGATCCGGTCATGGTCTGGCATTCCCTGCCGGTCCTCACCCATATGAACCGGCACGCGCCCTCCATGCAGCCGATGCAGGATATGTATGCAAAGGCCATTGCGGCGGAAGCATCGGGTGCGGTGCTGAACGCGTCGGTCTTCGGCTGCTTCCCGCTGGCGGATATTCCCCATGTCGGCCTCAGCGCCATTGTCGTCGCCGACGGCTCGCGCGATGCCGGGGAACGGCTGCTGTTCGACATCCTGCGCGAAGGCTGGGAACGGCGCGAGGAGTTCGTCTTCGACGTCGAACCCGTGGCGGACTCGATTGCAAAGGCCAAGGCGCTCGATGACGGCCCGGTGCTGCTGATCGATCATGGCGACAATACCGGGTCGGGCGGCAACCAGGATGTCATGACGGTGCTGGCGGAGGTCATGCGGCAGGGGCTGGAAGACGTTTGCGCCGGGCCGTTCTGTGACCCGGACTCGGTCGCGCGGATGATCGATGCCGGGGTCGGCGCGACGGTCACCCTGCAGCTCGGCGGCAAGGTGGACATGCCGGCGATGGGGCTGAAGGGCGCACCGCTGGAAGTCACCGGCATCGTGCGGCGCATCACCGACGGGCAGTTCACCGTCACCGGCCCGATGTTCACCGGCGTCGCGATGAATATCGGCCGCTGCGCCGTGCTGGATACCGGCGGCATCGAAATCCTGGTCAGCGAGGGCCGCTACGAACCGTTCGACACCGGCGCCTTCACCCATGCGGGCATCGACCCGTCACGCAAGAAATACGTGCTGCTGAAATCGCGCCAGCATTTCCGCGCCGGGTTCGAACCGCTGG